>JAICGY010000026.1 GCA_025922915.1 Candidatus Methylomirabilota bacterium
GGCCGACGGCCGGCCGTGAAATGGAAGTGCACGTGGTACACGACCTGCCCTCCCTCCGGTCCCGTGTTCACGCTGAGCCGGAATCCCCGCTCGCGGAAGCCCGTTTCCTCGGCGAGGCGCCGGGCGGCGACGACGCAGCGTCCGAGGGCCACCGCGTCGTCGTCCTCGGCCTCCGCGAGCGAGGCGATGTGCCGCCGGGGAACGATGAGGACGTGAACCGGCGCCTTGGGGTAGATGTCCCGGAAGGCGAGCACGTGCTCGTCCTCGTACACGATGTCGGCGGGGCTCTGTCGCGCGACGATGCGGCAGAAGACACAGTCGGTCACGGGCGCCTCCGCGATCGGCTGCTATAATACGGCGTTCGCACGACCGCCTGGACGAAAAGGAGTGTCTCGATGGGCACCTGCCCCAAGTGCAAGCAACGCATCCGGAAGAACGGCAATCACGTGAAGCTCGGCTCGGTCTGGTACCACAAGAGCTGCCCGGGCCGCACGGCGCGCGCGAAGTCGTCCGCCCGGTCCTGACCCCCGGCCCGCTCACCTCCCGCGGCGCCGTCATGCACGTCGGATTCGTCGGCACGGGCAACATGGGGCTCCCAATGGCCCTCAACGTCCTCAAGGCCGGTCACCGCCTGTCGGTCTATGATCGGCGCCCGGAGGCGACGGTGGAGCTCGAGCGGCTCGGCGCGGCCCGGGCCGCCGACCTGCCGTCCCTCGCCCGGGAGGTTCGCGTCACGCTGCTGAGTTTGCCGGACGACCGCACCGTCGAGGCCGTCCTGTTCGGCGACGCGCCGGGGACGGGGCTCGTCGCCGGCGCGCGGGAGGGCGACGTCGTGTTCGACCTCAGCACCGTGGGCCCCGGCACGACCCGCCGCCTGGCCGAGCGCGCCACCACGCACGGCGTGCGTCTCATCGACGCGCCGGTGAGCGGCAGCGTGAGCGGGGCCCGCGCGGCGACGCTGGCCATCATGGTCGGGGCCTCCGAGGACGTCGCCAAGCCCTACGAGCCGGTGCTGCGCGCGATGGGCGCCAGCGTCTTCTACCTGGGCCACCTCGGCCGCGGCAACACCCTCAAGCTGCTCAACAACCTCGTGGCCCTGACGAACCAGGCCGTGCTCTGCGAGGCGATGGCGCTCGCCGACCGGCTCGACGTGCCGCGCGAGGTCGTGGGCCAGGTGCTCAGCAAGTCGTCGGGCGGGTCGTTCATCCTCGAGCGCAAGCTGGCCGCGCTCTACGCCCACGATTACTCTCCGGGGTCTTCGTGGACCTCGCACTCAAGGACCTGCGCTGGCCCTCGCGCTGGCCGAGGAGGCGGGGCCCGGCTGACGCTCGCGCGCCAGGCCTGCGGCCTCTACGACGAGGCGAGCGCCGGCGGCTTCGGCAAGCTCGACAGCTCGGGTCTGCTGGCGATGCTGGAGTCCCCGCGAGACTAGATCGACGGGCGCGGAGGCAAAAGATTCGAGCGAGGACAGCCCTGCACATTATGCGCATTGATCGCCGCCTCTCCGTCCGCGACGATCGAAGCATGGCGATGGGGGACCTGATCGAGAGAATCATCGACCGCCTGCACCGTACGTATCCGTACGCCTACTGTGACGACTGCCTCGCGCTCGACCTGATGGAGAGCAACATCGAGCGCGTCACGATCGCGGCCAGCGAGGTCGCCACCCTGGACGAGTTCATCCGTACCCGTCGAGAGTGCAGCCGCTGCGGTCAGACGCGGCAGCTGACCGCGCTCCGTTGACCGCCTCCGCTCGATGGCGGGTGGTCGCCTAGCCCTCCGTCGGGCTGGGCCTACTCACCACCTGCGGAGACCCTAGGACGCGCGATCTCCCCGCTCCCCTTCTCGCCACATGCCCTCCAGCGTGTCCTCGTTGGCAAGGCTCTCGTGAACGAGGGTGGCGGCCACGTCAGGCGGGTAGTCGTCGGCGCCCAGCTGCTCCCAGCGCTCCAGCATCCGGTCGACGTCGCGGTCGGAGGCGGCGGTGGACTCTTCCAGGGTCGGCCAGCGTCTGCGTCGCGCCATCGTTTCCTCGTGGGCGGCAACGGGCGGCACGATCGCCCGCCCACTGCCTGCCGCATCACGATCAACCCGTGATCAGCGGCCAGAGTGAAGTGGTGGAGGGTAAGGGATTCGAACCCTCGACCTCGGCGTTGCGAACGCCGCGCTCTCCCAACTGAGCTAACCCCCCGGACCGGAAAGCCTCCGTATTCTACACGCGACCGTCACGCGCCACAAACAGGGCGTGGCTCAGGAGGGCCGGCTGCCGTCGGTGGCGGGCCGCAGCACGGTGCCGAGCAGGTCCATCGGCACCGGGAAGAACGTCGTCGTGTTCCGCTCGGAGGCGATCTCCCGCATGGTTTGCAAGTAACGCAGCTGCACGGCGACGGGGAAGCGCGTGAGCACCTCGGCCGCCTCCGCCAGCTTCGCCGCCGCCTGGAACTCGCCGTCCGCGTTGATGACCTTCGCCCGCCGCTCGCGCTCCGCCTCGGCCTGCTTGGCCATCGCCCGCTGCATGTCCTGGGGCAGGTCGATGTGCTTGACCTCTACGGTGGTCACCTTGACGCCCCACGGGTCGGTGTGCTCGTCGATGATCCGCTGCAGCTGCTGGTTGATCTTGTCGCGCGCCGACAGCAGGTCGTCCAGCTCCACCTGGCCCAGCACGCTGCGCAGGGTGGTCTGCGCGATCTGCGAGGTGGCGTAGAGGTAGTCCTCCACGGAGATGATGGCGCGGTCCGGGTCGACCACCCGGAAGTAGATGACGGCGTTGACCTTCACCGACACGTTGTCGCGCGTGATGACGTCCTGCGGCGGCACGTCCATGGCCACTGTCCGCAGGCTCACCTTCACCATCTTGTCGATCACGGGCAGGAGCAGGATGAGGCCGGGGCCGTTGCCCTCGCCGCCCAGGTTCATGACCGCCCGCGCCTTGCGCCCCAGCCGGAAGATGACCGCGCGCTCGTACTCGCGCAGGACCCGGGCGATCGAGGCCAGGACGAACGCCGCGACGCCGATCGCGACGAGCCACAGCAGGGTGTCCACGCTGATCATGCCGTCCCTCCTCGGGCCACCTTGACCACCCGGAGCGTGAGCCCGTCCACCGCGACGATGCGGACTTCCGTGCCGTCCTCGACCGGCTCCCCCTCGGCGATGGCGCGCCACAGCTCGCCCTGGACCGCCACCTGGCCCTCCGGGGCGAGGGCGCCCCGCGCCACCCCGGTGCGGCCCAGCAGCCCGCTGGCCTCGAGCATGGGGCGCTGGCGCAGGGCGCGCACGCCGGCCGCGAGCACCACCAGCACGCCGCCGGCGAGGGCGCCCACCGTGCCCGCGATGACCGGCCACGACACCCGGAACCCCAGCTCGGGGGCGTCGAACAGCATGAGGGAGCCCAGGGCCATGGCGACCACCCCGCCGATCGCCAGCACGCCGTGGCTGGCCACCTTGATCTCGGCCACGAGCAGCACGAGGCCGAAGGCGATCAGCAGGAGCCCGGCGTAGTTGATGGGCAGGCTCTGGAAGGCGAAGAACGCGAGGATGAGCGAGATGCCACCGACGACGCCGGGCAGGATCACGCCGGGGCTGGACAGCTCGAAGAAGAGCCCCAGCATCCCGAGCATCATCAGGACGTAGGCGACGTTCGGGTCGGTGATCACGTTCAGGACGCGGTCACGGAACCCGATCTCGATCGCCGCCACCGGTGCGCCCCGGGTCGCGAGCGTCACCGCCCCGCGCGCAGTGGTCACCGTCCGGCCGTCCACCGCGACGAGGAGATCGGGAAGCGAGCCGGCGACGAGGTCGACGACGTCCAGCCGGACGGCCTCCCGCTCGGTGATCGAGACCGACTCGCGCACCGCCTTCTCGGCCCACTCGACGTTGCGCCCGCGCGCGCCGGCGATCGTGCGGGCGAACGCGGCCGCGTCGTTCTCGATCTTCTTCATCGACTCCTTGTCGACGGCGCCGCCGAGCGCCACCGGATGGGCCGCGCCGATGTTCGTCGCGGGCGCCATGGCCGCGACGTGCGCGGCCATCGTGATGAAGACGCCGGCGGAGGCGGCGCGGGCGCCGGTGGGCGCCACGTAGACGATGACCGGGACCTCGGCGTTCAGGAGCCGCTGGCAGATCGCGCGCATCGAGCGCTCGAGCCCACCCGGCGTGTCGAGCTGGATCACGAGCGCGGACGCCGACTGCGCCTGCGCCCGGCCGAGCGCGGCCTCCACGAGGCGCAGGGAGACCGGGCTGATGACGCCCTCGATCTCGATCGTCGCCACCGGCGCCGCGGCCTGCGCGGGCCCCGCGGCGACGAACGCCACGGCGAGCGCGAGCAGCGCGCGGGTCATCGTGGCGAGAGGGCCAGCACCGCCAGGAGCTCGAAGAGCAGGTTGGCCGCGAGCAGCGCCGTCACCTGCCCGGGGCCGTCGTAGGGCGGGCTGACCTCGACCACGTCCGCCCCCACGAGCGAGGTGCCGGCCAGGGCGCGCACGAGGGTGAGCGCCTCCCACGAGGCGAGGCCACCGACCTCCGGCGTGCCCGTGGCCGGCGCGAAGGCCGGGTCCACGGCGTCGATGTCGAACGAGCAGTAGAGCGGGCCCTCCCGGAGCCGCGCCAGGCGCGCCGCGACCCAGGCCACGCCCTGCTCCTTGACGGCCTCGATCCGGATGACCTCGATGCCGTGCGCGTCGTGGAACGCGAAGTCCTCGGGCCCGTAGAGCGGCCCCCGGATGCCGATCTGCACCATGCGGCGCGGATCGATCAGCCCCTCCTCGATGCCCCGCCGGAAGGGCGTGCCGTGGAAGAACTTGCTGCCGAAGTACTCGTCCCACGTGTCGGGGTGGGCGTCGAAGTGCACGATCCCCAGCGGCCCGTGACGGCGCGCGAGCGACCGGAGGATGGGCAGCGTCACGGAGTGGTCGCCCCCCACGCAGAGCGGCCGGGCGCCGGCCGCCAGCACCGCGTCGATGCGCCGGGTCACCGCCTCGAACGTGCGCTCGATCGAGATCGGCACCACGTCCACGTCGCCGCAGTCGGCCACACGCAGCCGCTCGAAGGGATGGACCTTGAGGACCGGGTGCCAGGGCCGGATCAGCGAGGACTGCTCGCGCACGGCCCGGGGACCGAACCGGGCGCCCGTGCGGTACGACGTGCCGCCGTCGTAGGGCACGCCCAGGAGGGCCACGTCCAGGGCCTCGGCCGAGTCCACCGCGGGCAGCAGCATGAAGGTGGCCACCTGGCCGAAGCGGGGCGAGACGAACGGGTCGCGCGGGTGCGCCATGCTCAGCGTCGCTCGGCGGGTCTCACGACAGCGCGGCCTGCAGCACGCTCAGGGGCAGCGTCGCGCACCGCAGGCGGGCGGGGCGGATGTCGGCGCGCAGGACGGCCAGGACGTCCCCGGGGCCGAGCGCGCGCGCCGTCGCCACCGTCGTGCCCTCGGTCATCTCGGCGAGGAGGTCGGCCGAGGCCAGGCAGATGGCGCAGGCATCGCCGGTGAAGCGCACGGCGTCCACGCGGTCGCCCGCCACCCGGACCATGAGCCGCACCCGGTCGCCGCACAGGGGATTGACGTCCTCCGCCGTCGAGGTCGCGTCGGCCAGCGTGCCGCGAAAGCGCGGCCGGCGCCAGCGCTCCCGGATCACGTCGCTGTAGAGCGCGGGCCCGGCCGGCGCCGTCACTCGAGCTCGCCCCGTGCCGCCCCCGACCGGTAGGGCGGGAACCGGTAGGCCATCTCGCGCGAGAGGAGGCCGCCGTGGCCCAGCGCGGCCAGCTCGGCGTTGCCGACCGTCTCGCCGGCCAGCAGCCGCGGCAGCACGAGGTCGAACGTCGTCGCCTGCGAGAACATGCCACACGTCGGCATGCCGAGCACCGGCCGGCCCTCCCAGCGGGCCAGCCAGAGCAGGCTGCCGGGATGGGCGGGGGCTCCGTGCCGCTCCATGCGCGCCCCGATCAGCTCCAGCGCGCCGAAGACCGGATCGAGCGGGTCGAGCGCCGAGGCGCCGGCCACCACCAGGACCTCCGCGCCCTGATCGCGCAGGTCCGTCAGGGCGGCGGCGACGAGGCCCGCCGTCCCCGTCGCGAAGCGCACGGGCAGGAGGCGGCCGCCGAGCCACTCGACCTTCAGGCGCAGCGCGCTCTCGAAGCGCTCCCGCTGGCGGGGCTCCAGGCTCTCGCGCGCGACGGCGCCGATCGTGCGCGGCTGAAACGCCGTGACTCGCACGACCCCCTCCGTCGCGGCGCGCCGCTCCACGGCCACCACCGTCGCCTCCGCGATCAGCAGCGGCGTCACCTTCGCGCGCGCGACGATCTCGCCCACGTCGACGGGCTGGCGGTCGAAGAGCGTGAAGACGGAGATGCCGCCGTGGCCGTTGATCTCCGCGAGGGCGGCGGTGGCGATGCGGAGCAGGCCGCGGCGGGTCGCCGTCAGCGTCCACTGTCCGCCGCTGTAGCCCTTGACCTCCACGCCGCCGCCGGTGACGGCCCGGGCCAGCCGGTCCCCGGCCTGCTCCTCGTGCAGGTCCCCGGGCTCGCCGGCGACCACGTGGAGCTCGTCCCACGGCGCCGCGAGCACGACGCGCGCGCTGTCCGGGGTGAGGCGCGCACCCTTGGGCGCCACGATGCGGCCGCTGCCGTCCCGGACGTCGTAGCAGAGGATCCGGTCGGCCAGAATCGCGACCGACGCCTCGGGCCGGCGGACGGCGATCGGCTTCACCGAGGCGTTCCCTCGCCCCCGAGCGCCCCGCGCCGGCGCGCGCGGGCGCTCAGCGGCTCGCCGCTGCCACCGCCCCGCACCGCCTGGATCTCGGCCAGGATCGCCAGGGCGATCTCCGGCGCGCTCCGCGCCCCCAGGTCCAGGCCGATCGGCACGCGCACGCGCGCGAGCGCCGCCGCATCCAGCCCGTCCTCGGCCAGCAGCGCGAGGATCGCGGCGCCCCGCCGGGTGGACCCGAGCAGGCCGACGTAGCCGATGTCGCTGGCGAGGGCCCGGCGCAGGATGGGCAGGTCGTACTTGTAGTCGTGGGCGATCAGCACGAGCGCCGTGGACGGCCCCAGGGCGTACCGCTCCACGAGCTCCGACGGGATGCCGACGTGCAGCTCGTCGGCGTCGGGGAAGCGCTCGCGCGTCGCGAAGCGCGGCCGCGCGTCGACCACCGCCGTGCGGAAGCCGAGGACCCGGGCCAGGGTGCAGAGCGGCATGGCCACGTGCGTGGCACCGACGATCAGCAGCAGCGCGGGCGGCGCGACGACGTCGACGAAGGCGCGCACCCCGTCGACGGCCAGCGTGCGGCCGCTGCCGGCGTCGATCCGCTCGCGGGCCTCGTCGGCGAAGCGCGCGTCCAGCGCGGCGTCGCCGAGCGAGCCCTCGGTCCGGCCGTCGTCGAGCACGAGGAGCTTGGCCCCGGCGCCGTCCAGCCTGGTCACCAGCGCGGCCCGCCCCCCGCGGGCGGCGTGCTCCCGGGCCCGCTGCCGGAGCCGGGTGGCAGCATCCGCGTCGTCCCCGACGGCGAGCGGCTCCACGAAGACCTCGATCGTGCCGCCGCAGGTGAGGCCGATCTCCCACGCGTCCTCGTCGCCCAGGTCGACCGAAAGCAGGCGTGGACGCATCGTCGCCAGCGCGTCCTCGGCTTCCTCGATCACCTGCGCGTCCACGCAGCCGCCGATGGTCACCGAGCCGAGGACGGCGCCGCCCTCGCCGACCACCATGCGCGCGCCTTCCTTGCGCGGCGTGGTGCCCCGGGTGTCCACGAGGGTGGCGACGGCGACCCGCCGGTTGCCGGGTGGCAAATCGTCAATACGATCGAGCGGTTCGGTCACAACACCTCGATCATACGCTCGGCGGAGGGAAAACCCAATCGACCGGGGTCCGACGGTGGCCGGTGCGGCCCGCCGGGACAGCAGGACGCCGCGATCAGCGCGCGCGGGGACGGCCGAGCTGAGCGAGGGTGAGCAGGGACACGCCGGTGACGAGGAGCATGCCCGGCTCGCCGGTGGGCAGCGCCAGATAATCCTGGAACACGGAGAACACGAGGGCCTGGGCCGATGAGGGCGTGTGCACGACCGCCAGCAGCAGCAGGAACGGCAAGGCCAAGATACGGCGCATGGAGTCTCGCTTTCCTCCTCGATGCAACAACGACGTTCGTGGGGAGGTATTGCAAGCGCAGCGCCAAGACGCGAAGCCCGCGCGGTGCCGGCGGCAGCGCCCTCTCCCCCGCCCGGGCATGCAGCCCATTGCAGTGGTGCTGCAGCCCGACGTCCGCAGGGGACGCTAGAGGTGCAGCGTGTCGGCGAGGGCGCGGAGCGAGGCGAGGTTGTGGGCGGCCGCGAAGTGGTCGACGAGCGGGAGGGCCGCGCTCATGCCGCGCGTGAGCGGCTCGTAGGACGGGTTGCCGAGTAGCGGGTTGAGCCAGATCACGCGGCCCGCACGGCGCTTGATGCGCAGGAGCTCGCGGGCGAGCCGGTCGGGATCGCCGGTGTCCCAGCCGTCCGAGAGGATGATGACGATCGTCCGCCGGTCGACCAGGTGCCCCCAGACCCGGTTCAGCTCCTCGAGCGACTCGCCGATCCGCGTGCCGCCCGACCAGTCCGCAACGTCCCGGAGCCGCCGGAGCACGTCCCGGTACGAGCGGGCCCGGAGGTAGTCCGTCACCCGCGTCAGCCGCACCGAGAACGTGAAGGTCTCGACCTGGGCGAAGACGTGGTGCAGGGCGTAGAGGAACTGCAGGAGGAAGCGGCTGTACAGGTCCATCGAGCCCGAGACGTCGCAGAGCAGCACGAGCCGGACCTTGCGCTTCTTCCGCCGACGGTAGCGGAGATCGATCATCTCGCCGCGCGTGAGGTTGGCCCGCAGCGTGCGCCGCAGGTCGAGCCGTCCCCGGCGCCGGGCCGGCCGGCGCCGGCGGCTGATGCGGCGCGCCAGCCGCCGGGCGATGAGGACGGTCAGGCGATAGACCTCGTCGAGCTGGTCGGGCGAGAACGTCGCGAAGTCCTGGGCGGCGATCGCCTCGCGGTCGGAGGCCGCCGGGACGCCGAGGGGCTCGCCGCCCTCGTCCTCCTCCGCCTCGCCCCAGCCCTCGAGCGCCAGGCGCTCGCGCGGGGCGCCCTGGCTCTCGAGCGGGGGCAGCGCGTCGTCGGGCAGCGAGGGGCCCGGGAACGCCGGGTCGCCGGGCGGCGCCGCCGCCGCGCGCCAGAAGAGGTCGAACCAGCGGTCGAAGACGGGCTGCTCCTCGGGCCGGCCGACGAGGACGGCGCGCAGGGCCAGGTAGACCTCCCCGCGGTCGGCGAGGTCGACGTGCTCCAGAGCGCGCACCGCGTCGACCGTCTGCAGCGGGGTGAGCGGGAGGGACTCTCGCCGGAGGAGGGCGACGAAGCGGACGACGGCGGCGGCGAGGTGGCGGGGCGCCACCTACCCCGGCACCTGGAGGAACGGCGCCAGGCCCGCCTTCGTCACCTCGGCGCGCAGCCGCTTGATGTCGTCCGCGTCCTTGAGGACGCAGCCGACCGTCTCGGCGACGACCGCCTCGTCCAGGTGGTCGGCGTGCAGCGTGGCGAGCGCCTGCGCCCAGTCGAGCGTCTCCGCGACACCGGGAACCTTCGCCAGCCGGACCCGGCGCAGCGACTCCATGAACCGCCCGATCTCCCGCGCCAGCCGGGGGTTGATCCCGGGCACCTTGCGCTCGACGATCGCCACCTCCTTCTCGAACGCCGGGTAGTCGATCCAGAGGTAGAGGCAGCGCCGGCGGAGGGCATCGGACAGCTCGCGCGTGCGGTTCGAGGTCAGGATCACGTGCGGCGGATGACTCGCCTTGATGGTGCCGATCTCGGGGATGGTGACCTGCCACTCCGAGAAGATCTCCAGCATGAACGCCTCGAACTCCTCGTCGGCGCGGTCGACCTCGTCGACGAGGAGCACGGGGGACTCGTCCTGCGTGATCGCCTGCAGCAGCGGCCGGCGCAGCAGGAAGGGCTCGGAGAAGATCTCGTGCTCCTCCTCGGTCACCGAGCGGGCGGAGCCCTCGTGCAGCTTGATGTGCAGGAGCTGCTTCTGGTAGTTCCACTCGTAGAGGGCGGCGGCGGCGTCCAGCCCCTCGTAGCACTGCAGCCGGATCAGCCGCGTGTCGAGCACGCGCGCCATGACCTTGGCGATCTCGGTCTTGCCGACGCCGGCGTGGCCCTCGATGAGGAGCGGCTTGCGCAGGCGCATCGCCAGGTGCACCGACGTGGCGACCGGGGCGTCGGTGACGTACTCGGCGGACTCCATCAACTGCTGGATCTTCCGGATTTCCTCGCGCATGACTCGCTATTGTACCCTCGGCGGCCGCCAACGCTCGTGCAGCCGCGCGTAGTCCTCCGGCGTGTCCACGTCGGCCGGCATGGCCACGTCGAAGGCGACGCGCTCCACCCGGGCCGGATCCGCGGCCACCACCGCCCGCGCCCCCGCGTCGCCGGTCAGGGCCAGGAGCTCCGGGAAGATCTCGGCAGCGAAGAGCACCGGCGTCCCCTGCACGCCCCGGTAGACGGGTGCGGCGATCGGGCGGGCGCCGCCGGCGCGGGCGCCGAGCAGGGCGGGCACGACCGCGGGCGGCACGCGCGGCTGGTCGCCGAGCGCGATGAGGACGGCGGCCGTCCCCGGCGCCAGCGCCGCGACGCCGACGGCGATCGAGGAGCCCTGGCCGGCCTCCGGATGCGGGTTCACCGCGAAGCGAACGGGCAGCCCGTCGAGGGCCGCGCGCACCTCGCGGTCGTCGACGCCCGTGACGACCACGGTGTCGTCCACGTGGGGCAGGACGGCCTCCACGGCGCAGCGGACGACCGGGGTGCCGTCGAGGAGGAGCAGGAGCTTCTGCCGCCCCATGCGCCGGGCGAGGCCGGCGGCGAGGACGACGGCGGCGGTCACGGTGGGTACGCCGAGGGGCGCCGCGCCGGGTCGGTCCCGGCCGCGGCGCCCCCGGCCGCGTCTAGCCCTGCGCCCGCTTGACGGCGGCCTCGATGGCCCGCCGCGCGAACACCCGGCAGAGGTGAGCCTTGTACTCGACGGAGCCCTGCAGGTCGGCCTGCACGTCCACGCCCTCCGCCGCCTTCTGGGCGGCGGCCTCGATGGCGGCCGCGTCCAAGCGCTTGCCGGCCAGCCCGGCCTCCACGCCGCGCGCCCGCACCGCCTTCGTCCCCGCCCCCGTGACCCCGACGCCGGCCCGGGTGCAGGCGCCGTTCTTGTCCAGGGTGACGGCGGCGCAGACGCCCACCACCGCGAAGCGCGACGCGGGATGCGGGAACTTCATGTAGCAGGCGCCGCTGCCCGCCGGCCACACCGGGACGCGCACCTCCACCAGCAGCTCGTCCTCGCCGAGGGCGGTGCTCATGAGCCCCTGGAACCAGTCGTCGGCCTTGACCGTGCGCCGGCCCTTCGGCCCCTCGCACACCAGCTCGAAGCCGAGGGCGATGGCCGTCGCCGGCATGTCGGCCGCGGGGTCCGCGTGCGCCAGCGAGCCACCGATGGTTCCCTTGTTGCGGACGGCGGGGTCGCCGATCACCGCGGCGGTCTCGGCCACGACCGGCGCCTTCGCCTTGAGGATGGGCGACGACTCGACGTCCCAGTGAGTGGCCATGGCGCCGAGGACGATGGTGCTGCCCTCTTCCTTGATCCCGGTCAGCCCGGGCACCTTGCGCAGGTCGATCACGTGCTTGGGCTGCGCGAGGCGCAGCTTCATCATCGGGACCAGGCTGTGGCCCCCGGCCAGGATCTTGGCGTCCTCGAGCGAGCCGAGCAGCCCGAGCGCGTCGCGGACGCTCGTCGGCGCGTGATACTCGAATGCGGCTGGGTACATGGCGGTCTCCTCGTGCCCTACGTGGCGGCCTTCGCCGTCTGCATGATCGTCCAGACCCGCTCGGCGGTCAGGGGCATCGTCTCGATGTGGTCCACCCCCAGCGGGGCGAGCGCGTCGACCACCGCGTTGACCACCGCCGGCGTGGCCGCGATGGTGCCCGTCTCGCCCGCCCCCTTGACGCCCAGCGGGTTCACCGGGGTGGGCGTGACCGTCCGCTCCGTCTCGTACATCGGCAGCATGTCGGCCTTCGGCACGGCGTAGTCCATCAGGCTGCCGGTCACCAGCTGGCCGGAGGCGTCGTCGTAGACGGCACCCTCCCAGAGCGCCTGGCCCACGCCCTGCGCGATCCCGCCGTGCACCATGCCGTCGACGATCATCGGGTTGATCACGTTGCCCACGTCGTCGACCGCCAGGTACTTGAGGATCTTCACCTGCCCCGTCTCGCGGTCGACCTCGACCACGCAGGCGTGGGCGCCGAAGGGGAAGCAGAAGTTCGAGGGATCGTAGAAGGACGTCTCCTCGAGGCCCGGCTCCAGCCCCTCCGGGTAGTTGTGGGGCACGTACGCGGTCAGCGAGACGGCCCCGAACGGCACTGCCTTGGAGGGAAAGCCCTTCACCTGGAACTGCCCGTTCACGTACTCGATGTCGCTCGGTGAGGCCTCCAGCAGGTGGGCCGCGATCTTCTTGCCCTTCTCCTTGATCTTGCCGACGGACATGTGCAGCGCCGTCCCGCCCACCGACGCCGACCGGCTGCCGTACGTCCCCATCCCGAACGGGATGGCGCCCGTGTCGCCGTGGACGACCTCCACCTGCTCCACGGGAAGGCCCAGCTCGTCGGCCACCAGCTGGGCGAACGTCGTCTCGTGCCCCTGCCCGTGCGAGTGCGAGCCGGTGTACACCGTCACCATCCCGGTCGGGTGCACGCGCACCTTGCCGGACTCGTAGAGGCCCGCGCCGGCGCCGAGGGCGCCGACGACCTTCGACGGCGCGATGGAGCACGCCTCGATGTAGGTGGAGAACCCGATGCCGAGCAGCCGGCCCTGCTGGCGAGCGGCCGCCTGCTCGGCACGGAAGCCCTTGTAGTCGAACATCCCCAGCAGCTTGTCGAGCGCGACGCCGTAGTCGCCGCTGTCGTAGGCGACGGCGACCAGCGTCTGGAAGCCGTCGGCGAACTTCGGGATGAAGTTGCGCTTGCGCAGCTCGGCGACGTCCATGCCGAGGGCGCGGGCGCCGGCCTCCACGATCCGCTCGAGCACGTAGCAGGCCTCGGGGCGCCCGGCGCCGCGGTAGGCGTCGACGGCCGTCGTGTTGCTGAACACCCCGGTCACCTGGCAGTGGATGGCCCCGATCGCGTAGACGCCGTTGAGGAGGGTGCCGTAGAGGAAGGTCGGGACGGCGGGGGCGAAGGTCGAGAGATAGGCGCCCAGGTTCGCCGTGGTCTTCACGCGGAGGCCGAGGATCTTGCCCTCCCGCGACAGCGCGATCTCGGCGTCGGTCACGTGGTCGCGCCCGTGGGCGTCGGTGAGGTAGGCCTCGCGCCGGGTGGCCGTCCACCGCACCGGACGCTGCAGCTGCCGCGACGCCCAGGAGCAGACGACCTCCTCGTTGTAGAGGAAGATCTTCGAGCCGAAGCCGCCGCCGACGTCGGGCGAGATGACGCGCACCTTGTGCTCGGGGATCCCCAGCACGAAGGCGCACATCAACAACCGGTGCACGTGCGGGTTCTGCGAGGTCACCCACAGCGTCAGCTCCCCCGTCGCGGGGTCGAAGCGCGCCGCGCAGGCCCGCGGCTCCATGGCGTTGGCCACGAGCCGCTGGTTCACGATGCGCCGCTTCACCGTCACGGGGGCGCTCTTGAAGGCGGCGTCGGTGGCCACCCCGTCGCCGATCTCCCAGCGGAACGCGACGTTGCCCGGGGCGCCCGCGTGCAGCTGCGGCGCGTCGCCGGCCGCCGCCCGCTCGGTGCTCGTGACCGCAGTGAGCACCTCCCAGTCGACCTTCACCTTCTCCGCGGCGTCGGCCGCCGCCGCCTGGCTGTCCGCGATGACGACGGCCACCGGGTCGCCCACGTGGCGGGCCACGTCCGCGGTGAGCGGCATGTGCGGCACCATCGCGAGGTCCTGGACCACCCCGGGGATGTTCTTCTCCTTGCGGAGGTCCCAGCCGCACGGCAGCGAGTTGACCCCGGTCATGTCCTGCCCGGTGTACACGGCGACCACGCCGGGATGCTTCCGGGCCGCCGCGGTGTCGATGGATCGGATGCGGGCGTGGGCGTGGGGGCTGCGGACGAAGGCCGCCCAGGTGGCCCCCGGCAGCTTGATGTCGTCGACGTAGGAGCCCCGCCCGGTGATGAAGCGAGGGTCCTCGCGCCGCTTGATCGACTTGCCGATCAGCCGTTCGACGCTTGCCGTGGCCATCGCCTGTCCCTCACTTCCCGGCGGCCATGTGCTCGGCGGCCCACTGGATCGCTTTGACGATGTTGTGATAGCCCGTGCAGCGGCAGAGGTTGCCCTCCAGCTGGTGGCGGATCTGCTCCTCGGTGGGCCGCGGGTAGCGCTCAAGCATCTGGGCGGCGGCCATGATCATGCCCGGGGTACAGAAGCCGCACTGCAGCCCGTGCTTCTCCCAGAACCCCTGCTGGATCGGGTGGAGCTCGCCGTTCTTGGCCATGCCCTCGATCGTCGTGATCTGGGCCCCGTCGGCCTGCACGGCGAAGAGCGTGCAGGCCTTCACCGCCTGCCCGTTCATGAGGATCGTGCAGGCGCCGCACTGGCTCGTGTCGCACCCCACGTGGGTGCCGGTGAGGCCCACCGTCTCGCGGATGTGGTGGACGAGCAGGAGTCGCGGCTCCACCTCGTGACTGTAGGACTGCCCGTTGATGGTCATCGTGACCGGGAGTTTCACGACTCGTCCTCCAGCGTGATGGCGGTTTGGAAGCGGGGCGAGAACGCCTACGCGGGGAGAGAGGGTACGGCGTCGCCCCGAGGACTGTCAACCGTCACTGCAGCAGCCGGCGGCCCTCGGCGCGCGCCTGGTCGAGCACCTCGCGGACGGGGAGCGCCTTCTCCCGCGCGACGCGCTCCACGTCGGCGAACTCGGGCGTCACCGTCACCACCCGCCCTCCGTGCCGCGAGACCTTGAAGGGCAGCGGGCCGTACCGGGTGGGCAGGGTGACCATCTCCCGCGGCAGCCGGTGCCGGCGCCATTCGGACCACCGGACGCCGATGGTCGGGGACTCCCGGAACAGGACGCCGGTGATGTCGGCGGTCCGCTCGGGCGGGCAGAACGCGGTGAGGACGGTCCCGGGCCGGCTCCGCTTCATGATGACGGGCGTCAGGAAGACGTCCACCGCGCCGGCGGCGAAGAGGCGGTCCATCAAGGGCTCGTAGAGCTGCGGCGACATGTCGTCGAGCGTCGTCTCGACCCGGGCCACCGTCTCCAGCTCGGCGTCCTCCGCGGCCTGGCCCACGAAGCAGCGCAGCACGTTGGGCGTGCCGGGCAGCTCGCGCGTCCCCGCCCCGTACCCGACCCGCTCGACGGTCATCGGCGGCATCCGCCCCGCCGAGCGGGCCAGCGTGGTGAGGATGGCCGCCCCGGTGGGCGTCACCAGCTCGGCTGGCACGCCGGTGTCCACCACGGGGAAGCCCCGGAGCAGCTCGGCGGTGCCCGGGGCGGGTACGGGGATGCGGCCGTGCGGCCCGTCCACCGTGCCGCCGCCCACCGGCAGGGCGGAGACGTGAACGGCCTCGATGCCGAGCAGGTCGAGCGCGAGGGCGGCGCCCGTGACGTCCACGATGGCGTCGACGGCGCCGACGTCGTGGAAGTGAACCTCCTCGCGCGTCGAGCCGTGGACGCGCGCCTCGGCGTCGGCCAGGCGCGTGAAGATGCGGCCGGCCGTCTCGACGATGCCGGGCGCCAGCCCGCTGGCGTCGAGGAGCGCCCGGATGTCGCCGAGCCCGCGGTGATGCGGGTGCGCGTGGCGGTCGATCTCGACGTCGACCTTGGTGGCGCGGAACGCGCCCCGCCGCACCTCCCGCGCGGTGAGCGTCCAGCCCGCCACCGGCAGCCGCTCGAGGCCGGCGCGCAGCGCGTCCAGCGGCGCGCCGGCGTCCACGAGCGCGCCGAGGATCATGTCGCCGGAGGCGCCGCTCGGACAGTCGAAGAAGGCCTGGCGGCGGGGGGCCGGGTCCGGCACGCGCTCAGCGGATCTTGGCGACCAGGCGGTTGATCTGGCTCGCCTGGTGGGCGGCGCCGTAGCCGTTGTCGATGTTCACGACCGACACGCCGGGGGCGCAGGAGTTCAGCATGGCGAGCAGGGCGGCGAGCCCGTCGAGGGAGGTGCCATAGCCCACGCTGGTCGGCACGGCGACGACGGGACGGTCCACGAGCCCGGCGACGACGGACGGGAGCGCCCCTTCCATCCCGGCCACGGCGACGATCACGTTGGCCTCGGCCAGCAGCTCGCGGTGGGCGAGCAGGCGGTGCAGTCCCGCGACGCCGCAGTCGTTCAGCCGCTCGACGCGATTGCCCAGGGCCTCGGCCACCAGGGCCGCCTCGTCGGCGACGGGCAGGTCGGCGGTCCCGGCGGCCGCCACCACGATCAGCCCGACCGCCTCCCGCGGCTCCGGCCGCACGACCAGGAGGCGGGCCGTGGGGTGGTACACGCACGGGAGGCCGGCGCGCTCGGCGGCGGCGGCCGTCTCGGGCGCGCACCGCGTGGCGAGGACGTTGCCGTGCTCCACGGCCAGCCGGCGCGCGATCGCGATCACCTGCTCGGGCGTCTTGCCGGGGCAGAAGATCGCCTCCGCCCCGCCGGCGCGAAGCGCCCGGTGCAGGTCGACCTTCGCGAAGCCGAGGTCCTCGTACGGCAGCCCGCCCAGGCGGGCCAGCGCCGCCTCCACGCCCACGCGGCCGGCCTGGACGTCGTCGAGCAGCCGCCGCGCGCGCTCCTTATCCACCGGTTCCCCGCCGCGGGATCGACAGCAGCAGGTTGGCGCTGCCCGACTGGAAGCCGCCCAGGTCCACCGTGACGTAGACGTACCCGAGCTCGCGGAAGCGGGTGAGGATGGCCTCGTGCCGGCCGTCCGTCCACAGCCGCGGGATGTCCTCCACCGGGAGCTCGAGCCGGGCGAGCCGGTCGTGGTGCCGGACGCGGAACTGGCGGAACCCGAGCGAGCGGACGAACTCCTCGGCCGCGTCGACCCGGCGCAGCTTCTCGGCGGTGATCGCGTCGCCGTACTGGAACCGCGACGACAGGCAGGCGAACGAGGGCTTGTCCCAGGTCGGCAGCCCGAGGGAGCGGGACAGGCTGCGGATCTCGGCCTTGGTCAGGCCGGCCTCGACGAGCGGGGCGCGCACGCCGCGCTGCTCGGCGGAGCGCATTCCGGGCCGGTGGTCACCCAGGTCGTCCACGTTCGCGCCGTAGACGATCGTGGCGATGCCCTCGCGCTCCGCGATCGGCCCGAGCCGCGTGAAGAGCTCCTCCTTGCAGAAGAAGCAGCGGTTCGCGGGGTTGCGCGCGTAGTCGGCGCGCGCCAGCTCCTCGGTCCGCACGACGAGGTGGCGGAGGCCGAGCAGCCCGGCCAGCTCGCGGGCCTCGGCCAGCTCGCGCGCCGGGTAGGTCTCCGAGTCGGCCGTCACCAGGAGCGCCCCGACCCCCACCGCGTCGCGGGCGGCCCGGGCGAGCAGCGTCGAGTCCACGCCGCCGGAGAAGGCGACGAGCACCCGCCCCATCCCGCGGAGCACGTCCACCAGCCGCGCGTACTTGTCCTCGGCCACGGCGTCAGGCGCGCTCCAGCCGGATGAGATCCTCGAAGTCGGCATAGCGTCGCTCGATCTCGTGCGGAGCCAGCCGTGCCAGGCGGTTGAGCGAGAAGTCCTCCACGGTGAAGGACGCCATCACCGAACCGTACACCATCGCGCGGCGCAGCGTCCCGCGGTCGACCCGGTCCCGCGCGGCGAGCGAGCCCATGAAGCCGCCGGCGAAGGTGTCGCCGGCCCCCGTAGGATCGAAGACCGACTCCAGCGGATAGGCCGGCACCACGAAGAAGGCGCCGTCGTCGAGCAGCAGCGCGCCGTACTCGCCGCGCTTGACGACCACCGTGCGCGGCCCCATGGCGGCGATGGCCCGGGCCGCCTTCACGAGATTCGGCTCCCCCGCGAGCTGGCGCGCCTCGGCGTCGTTGATCGTGACCACGTCCACCTCGCGCAGGACGCGCCCGAGGGGCTCGCGCTTGCCCTGGATCCAGAAGTTCATCGTGTCCAGGGCCACGAGCCGGGGACGCTCCCGCATCTGGTGGAGGACCTCGAGCTGCAGCTCGGGATCGATGTTGGCCAGGAACAGGTAGGGCACGCGGCGCAGGTTCTCCGCCAGCGCGGGCCGGAAGTTGGCGAACACGTTCAGCTGCGTGTCGAGGGTGCGGGCCTCGTTGAGGTCGTAGCCGTAGGCGCCCGACCACCGGAACGTGCGGCCCGCGGCGACGCTGAGCCCGCCCACGTCGACGCCCCGATCCTCCAGGAGCTGGACGTGCTCCTTGGGGAAGTCCTGGCCCACCGTCGCGACCAGGCGCACGCGCGTGAAGAAGCTCGCGGAGCACGAGAAGTACGTCGCCGAGCCGCCCAGCACCTCCTGCACCTGGCCGAACGGCGTCTCGACGCTGTCGAGCGCGACGGAGCCGACGACAAGCAGCTCAGCCACGGCGAGCACCCCGCCCCGTCCGGCCCTCGGCCTTCCGGGACCCCGGCGTGGCGCGGACCGGGGCCGGGAAGTAGTGGCCGATCAGCAGGTCGAGCCGGCGCCGGGTGGCGGGCGGGAACGCCGCCGGCTGGGTGATCACGGCGCTCTTCAGGAGCGACGGGCACGGGCACGTGCGGGCGCCGGTCACCGAGGGGATGAGCCGGCGCAGGACGCCCTTGGCCGTGGCCACGTTGCGGAGGAGGTTCTCGATGACCGTCTCGA
>JAICGY010000027.1 GCA_025922915.1 Candidatus Methylomirabilota bacterium
GCTTCGGCAACCCCGTGGAGCCCGAGGTGCCCACCCGGCGCGTCGGCAACGTCGTGTGGCGCGGCGCTCCGCTCGCCGAGGTGCTCGCCCGGGTCGGGGTGCGCCCCGGCGCCGACGCGGTGTGGCTGGAGGCGGTGGACTCCGGGACCTTCGCCGGCGTCCACAGCGACCGCTACGTCAAGGACCTGCCGCTGGCGCGGGCGCTGGAGCCGGACGTGCTGCTCGCCTGGGCGATGAATGGAGCGCCCCTCACGCCCGAGCACGGCTTTCCCGTCCGCGTCTTCGTGCCGGGCTACTTCGGCACGAACGCGGTGAAGTGGCTCTCGCGCATCCACGTCGCCACGGGGCGGCCGGACGGCTTCTTCACGACGCGTCTGTACAACCGGCGCGTGGTCGTGGAGGGCCAGGCCGTCCTCGAGCCCGTGCGCGAGCTCGACGTGCACTCGGTGATCGTCGCCCCCGCCGAGGGGGTGTCGCTCGCGGGGGGCGCGCACGCGGTCTCGGGATGGGCGTGGGGCGCCTGGGAGATCGCGCGCGTCGAGGTGAGTTTCGACGGCGGCGCCACGTGGGGCGAGGCGCGTGTCGAGCCGCGGCCCGCGGCGGAGGCGTGGCAGCGCTTCACGCTGGACTGGACGGTCGACACGCCGGGCGCGCACCGGATCGCGTGCCGCGCCACCGACGTGCGAGGACGGATCCAGCCCGTCCAGGGCCGCAATCGCGTGCACGTCGTCGACGTGACGGTCGCGTGAGCAGCCGGACGGGAGAGCTGGCCGCGGCCAGCCAGAGGAGAGAGACGGCCATGGACCAGGTCGATCGCAGGCAGTTCCTGGGCGCGATGGGCGTGACGGTGGGGGCGGCCGCGCTCGGCGTCCAGCTCGGCGAGATGGCGGTGGCCGCCCCCGCCCGCGCCCAGGACGCGCCCAAGGGCCGCATCCCGGACACGCCGGTCAGGTTCGGGCACATCACGATCCTGTCCGGTCCGGGCGCAATCCTGGGCGCGCCGTCGCTGAAGGGGCACACGCTGGCCGCCGAGGAGATCAACACGGGCGGCGGCCTGCTCGGCAAGCGGAAGATCGAGACGGTCACCGCCGACGAGGCGGCCGGACCCGACGCCACCGTGAAGGAAGTCAAGCGCATGAAGCTGTCCGAGCGCATCGACTACTTCTCCGGCGTCATCGCCGCCCACAACCAGCTCGCGGTCGGGCCCGTGGTGGAGGAGCTCAAGCTCCTCACGCTCATGACGGAGGGCTGCATCGACAAGCTCTTCGAGATCGAGGTGCCGAAGCCGAAGTACCTCTTCGGCATGACGAACATCCTCTCCGCCGACGGCGTGACCACGGCGATCGCCATTGCGCGCACGTGGCCGGAGGTGCGCCGCATCGCGGTCGTCCACCCGGACTACGCGTTCGGCCGCTGGTTCCAGATGCACTTCGACGCCGCCCGGGAGAAGCTGCTGCCGCAGACGCAGATCGTGTCGGAATCGTGGGTGCCGCTCGGCAACATGGAGTTCAGCGCCCACATCACCAAGACGGCGGCGGCCAAGCCGGACATCGTGGTGACCGCCATGTGGGGCGGCATGTACGTCGCCTTCTACAAGCAGGCGCTCACGCACGGGCTCCTGCCGAAGACCCGGCTCGCCGGCAACATCAACTACGGCGTGGTGCCGCAGGCCATCGGCAAGGACCATCCGGAGGGGGCGCTGGCCGGCGTACACTCGAACTACCACTTCACGTACCCCGCGCCCGGCGCCTCCGCTCCGCTCAACAAGCGGTTCGTCGAGCGCTACCACGAGCGCTGGAAGGAGTATCCGAGCTACGCGGCGGAGGCGGCGTACACGGGGCTCTACCTGTTCAAGACGGCGGTCGAGAAGGCCAACCGGGCGGCCGGCGGCTGGCCCGACGACGAGGCGATCATCAAGCAGCTCGAGGGCCTCAGCATCAGCGCGCCCTCCGGGACCGTCACCGTGCGCCCGGAGGACCACCGCGCGTTCAAGGACGTCAAGGTCGGGTTCAGCAAGAACCTGCCCGCCTATCCGTTCTCCGTGTGGGACCCCGAGCGGATCATCACGATCCCGGTCAGCGCGATGACCGCGCCCGGCGACTGGCCGAAGCCCGGCAAGGGCCACCACGATCCCTCGGCCACCGTCAACTGGATCCGGACGACGTGGCCGAAGGCGGGCGCGTGATGCCAGCCGCGTATCCGGCGTTCCGCGTGGCGGCCGCCCACGTGGCGCCCGTGTTCCTCGACCTCGAGAAGACGGTGGAGAAGGCGTGCAGTGTGATCGAGGAAGCGGCCCGCCACGGGGCCCAGCTCGTGGCGTTTCCGGAGGCGTACGTGCCGGCCTTCCCCGTGTGGTCGGCGGTGGCGGCGCCCATTCACAACCACGACTGGTTCCGACGGCTCGCTACCAGCGCCATGCGCTGCCCGGGGCCCGAGCTGGCGCAGGTCGCCGGCGTCGCGCGCCGGTGCGGCGTCTTCGTGTCGCTCGGCTTCAACGAGGGCAGCCCGGACAGCGTGGGGTGCCTCTGGAACACGAACGTGCTCATCGGCGACGACGGCAGCATCCTGAACCACCACCGGAAGCTGGTGCCGACCTTCTGGGAGAAGCTCACCTGGGCCAACGGCGACGGCGCCGGGCTCCGCGTGGTCGAGACGCGCCTGGGCCGGATCGGGGCGCTGATCTGCGGCGAGAACACCAACCCGCTGGCCCGGTTCGCGCTGATGGCGCAGGGCGAGCAGGTGCACATCGCCACCTACCCGCCCGTGTGGCCCACGCGCGACCCGCGCGGCGGCGGCAACTACGACCTGGCCTCGGCCATCCGCATCCGGGCCGGCGCCCACTCGTTCGAGGCCAAGGCGTTCACGGTGGTGGTCTCGGCGTTCATGGACGCGGCCATGCGGGACGAGCTGGCGGGGATCGGGCCCGACGCCGCGCGCATCGTGGACGAGAGCCCGCGGGGCGTCTCGGTGGTGATCGGGCCGACCGGCGAGCCGGTGAGTGAGACGCGGGCGGACGGCGAGGGGATCCTCTACGCCGACATCGACACCGCCGCCTGCGTGGAGCCCAAGCAGTTCCACGACGTCGTCGGCTACTACAACCGCTTCGACGTCTTCCACCTCACCGTCGACCGCTCGCGGAATCGCGCGGCGCGCTTCGTCGGGGAGGCGGCGACGCCCCCGCCCGCACCGGAGAGCGACGAGGGCGAGACCCGGCTATCCTGAGCCTCGCGCCCGCTCCGCCAGCCGTCGTGCGAGCTGGGCGGAAAGCGGGCACGACCACCGCAAGGTCGATGTCACGGGTGAACCGCGGCTCGACGCGCGCCGACACCGCAAGCCCACCCACGAGCGCCCAGGAGTGCCCGAGGTCCGCGAGGTCGCGGGCGGCGCGCCGCAGGGCCGCCTCCAGCCGGCTCAGGATGCGCGCCGCGGCCAGGCCGCCGGCTTACCTGCCGAGTCCCCGAACTCGGCGCCCGGGCGCTCCTGCAGCCATTGCCGCAGGCGGGCTTCGACCTGGGCGCTGGCCCGGTCTGGTAAGCTCCGCGCCATGTTCGTCGTGGGCATCGACGTGGGCGGGACGTTCACGGACCTCACGGCGGTGGACGACGCCACCGGGCGGGTCGTCGTCACCAAGGTGCCGTCGCAGCCGCGGCAGGAGGCGGCGGCGGTGCTGGCCGGGCTGGACGGCCTCGGCATCGCGAGCCGCGACGTCCGGCGGCTCGTCCACGGCACCACCGTGGGGACCAACGCGGTCCTCGAGCGGCGCGGGGCGCGGGTGGCCCTGCTGACCACGGCCGGCTTTCGGGACCTGATCGAGATCGGGCGCACCCGGCGCAACATCCCCGTGCTGTTCGTGCCCACCTTCGTGCGGCCCCGGCCGGTGGTCGAGCGCAAGCATCGCTTCGAGGTGGTGGAGCGGCTGGCGGCCGATGGCACCGTGCTGGTGGACCTCGATGGCGCGAGCGTGGAGCGCGCGCTCGAGCAGGCGCAGGCGGCGGGCGCGGAGGCGCTCGCCGTGTGCCTGCTCCACGCCTACGTCGATCCCCGGCACGAGCAGCGCGTGGCCGAGGCGGCCAAGGCGCGGCTGCCCAACGTCCCCGTGTCCTGCTCGGCCGACGTGGTGGCCGAGTACCGGGAGTTCGAGCGCTTCTCCACGACCGTGCTCAACGCGTACCTGCAGCCCCTCATGGACCGCTACCTCACCGCGCTGGAGGAGCGGCTGCTGGCCGCCGGCTACGCGCACGGCGTGCTCACCGTGGGCTCGAGCGGCGGGATGATGACGACGGACACCGCGCGGCGGCTACCGATCAAGACCATCTTCTCCGGGCCCGCCGGCGGGGTCAGCCAGGCCTGCTACCTCGGCGGCATCACGGGCGTGCGGGACTTCATCACCTACGACATGGGCGGCACCTCCACGGACGTGTGCCTGGTCCGCGACCTGCTGCCGGTGACGACCTCGGACGCGATGGTGGGGGCCTTCCCGGTCAAGGTACCGCAGATCGACATGCACACCGTGGGCGCGGGCGGCGGCTCCATCGCCTGGCTCGACGTGGACGGCAGCCTCCAGGTCGGCCCGCGCAGCGCGGGCGCGCGACCCGGTCCGGCCTGCTACGGCCACGGCGGGACGGAGGCCACGGTGACCGACGCCAACGTGGTGCTGGGCCGCATCGCCGCCACCCGGAGGCTGGGCGGCAGCATCACCCTCGATCCCCGGCCGGCCCACGCCGCGGTGGCCGCGCTCGCCGGCCGGCTCGGCGGGATGCCCGTGCCCGCGCTGGCCGAGGGCATCGTGCGCATCGCGGTCGCGCGCATGACGTCCTCCATCCGCGAGATCTCGATCCAGCGGGGCCACGACCCGCGCGACTTCACGCTGATCGCCTTCGGGGGGGCCGGGCCCATGCACGCGTGCGCGGTGGCCGAGGAGATCGGCATCGGGCGGGTGCTGGTGCCGCCCCACCCCGGCAACTTCTCCGCCCTCGGCCTGCTCGCCTCCGACATCAAGCACGACGACGTGCGCACGCGCGTCGGGCCGCTGCGCGACCGCCTGCCCGCGCTGCCGGCGCTCCTCGCGGAGATGGAGCGCGCGGCGCACGGGCAGCTCGAGCGGGAGGGGTTCCCGGCGGAGCGCCGCCGGCTGCTCCGCTCGCTCGACCTCCGCTATCGCGGCCAGGCCTTCGAGCTCAACGTGCCGGTGGGCGAGTCGCTCGCCGCCGACGCGATCGAGCCCGAGTTCCACCGCCGCCACCTCCGGATGTACGGCCACGCCGACGAGGCCGGCACCGTCGAGCTCGTCAACGTCCGGCTGACCGCCTTCGGCGTGGTCGACAAGCCCGCGCCGCTCCGCCACGCGAGCGGGACGGCCACGCTGGAGGACGCCCGGGTCGAGACGCGCGAGGTCTGGTTCGACGGCGCCGCCCGGCCCTGCCCGGTGTGGGAGCGGGACCGGCTGCCCGACGGGGCCCGGTTCGCGGGGCCGGCCATCGTGGAGGAGTTCGGGGCGACCACGGTGGTGCCGCCGGGGTGGCGCGCCCGGCTGGACGCCCACGGCGGCATCCGGCTGGAGCGGGAGGGGTCGACGTGATCGACCCGATCACGCTCGAGGTCGTGCGCGAGGCGTTCCACTCCATCGTGCGCGAGATGCGGATCACGCTCGTGCGCACGGCCTACTCGTCCATCCTCTACGAGGGCGAGGACTTCTCCTGCGTGCTGATGGACGGCCGGGGCGAGCTCGTCGCGATGTCGAAGGGCGACGACCACCCGCTGCACATCGTGCCGATCGCGTGGTCGATGCGGGCCGTGCGCGAGCGGTTCGGCGACGACATCCACCCCGGCGACATCTTCCTGCACAACGATCCCTACACCGGCGGCACGCACCTCAACGACGTCGCGATGATCTACCCCCTCTTCGTCGACGGCGAGCTGTTCGTGTTCCCCGTGGTGCGCGCCCACTGGGGCGACATCGGCGGGATGAGCCCGGGCTCGCTCTCCGGGCGCTCGACCGAGATCTTCCAGGAGGGCGTCCGCATCCCGCTCATCAAGGTGTACGAGCGCGGGCGGCCGAACCAGGCCGCGCTCGACCTGATCCTCGCCAACGTGCGGGGGCCGCGCGACCGCGAGGGCGACTTCCGGGCGATGATCGGCACGTGCCGGAAGGCCGCCGAGCGGGTGGAGGCCCTCGTCGCGCGCTACGGCCGGACCACCATCCTGGCCTGCGTCGGCGAGCTGATGGACCGCGCGGAAGCGCGGATGCGCCGCGCCATCGGCGCGCTGCGGCCCGGCGAGTACACCTACGAGGCCCACCTGGAGTCCGGCCGCGACCGGCTGGAGCCGATCACGGTGCGCGCCCGGGTGGTCGTCGCCGGGGACGCCATCACCGTCGACCTCACCGGCACCTCGCCCCAGGTCGCGGGGCCCACCAACGTCGGGCCGGCCATGGCCCCGACCGGTGCCTTCACGATCGTCAAGGGCTTCCTGGACCCCGGCGCCGCCGTGAACTCCGGCGCCTTCCGGCCGCTCACGGTCATCACCCCGGCCGGCACGATCGTGAACGCGCATCCGCCGGCCGCCTGCGGCGGGATGGTGGAGGTCAAGTACTGCGTCGAGTCCGCGGTGATGGGCGCGCTCGCCCAGGCCCTCGACGGCAAGGTCACCGGCGACATCAAGGGCGGCGGCAACCACACCTACGTCGGCGGACCCGATCCCCGGACGGGCGAGACCTTCATCTTCTACGAGTACCCGGCGGGCGGCACCGGCGCGTTCCACGGCGGCGACGGCAGCAACACCGTGCGCACGTTCACCGAGAGCGACATGACGACGCTGCAGCCCATCGAGGCGCTCGAGCAGCTCTATCCGGTGCGGGTCGAGTGCACCGCTCTCCGGGAGGACTCGGGCGGCCCCGGGCGCTGGCGCGGCGGCCTGGGGCTCACCCGGGAGGTGCGCATCCGCGTGGCGGACGCCCAGCTGTCGGTCCTCGCCGAGAAGGCGAACCTGCCCCCCTTCGGCGTCTGCGGCGGCGGCTCCGGCTGGCCCAACCGCTTCTGGGTGCGCCGCGGCGGCCGCGAGGTGCAGCCCTCGTCGCTCCCCGGCAAGGTGAGCGGGTTCCCGATGGAGCGCGACGACGTGCTGGTGATGGAGAGCTCGGGGGGCGGCGGCTTCGGCGACCCGGTCGAGCGCGATCCCGCCCTGGTCGTCGCCGACGTGGCCGAGGGCTACGTCACCGCCGCGGCCGCCGAGCGCGTCTACGGCGTCGTCCTGGCCAACGGCACCGTCGACGCCGACGCCACCGCCCGCCGCCGGGCCCGGATCCGGAGCGAGCGCGTGCGCGTCCGGCTCTGGCCGGGCGACGGCCTCGACTCTCCGCGCGGCCGGGCGGTGCGGCTCGACGCGGCCACCGCCGCCCGGCTGGGCGCCCGCGCCGGCAGCGTCGTCGAGCTGGTCAACGCCGGCGGCGCCCCGCTCCGCGCGTGGGTGCGCGCCGTCGCCCCCGGCGACGGCGCCGGCGCCTGGCTGGAGCCGGCGGCCCTGCGCATGCTGGCCCTGCCCCCGGGCGCCGAGGTCGAGATCCGCGCGCTCCACGCCGGCACGCTGACCTGAGGGGCGGCGAGGCGCGCCCGCGCGCCGCCCGAGGGAATCACGCTCTCAGGCCGAGGTTGCCGGCACGGAACGCGTCGGCCATCGCGCGCGGCACCTCGGCCTCGGCCTCCACCACGCGCGCGCGCATCTCCTGCTCGGCGGCGACGGCCATGGCCCGGCGCTCCTCGGCCTTCGCCTGGGCGATCTGCTTGTCGGCGTTGGCCTGATCGATCTGGAGCTTGGCGCCGATGTTCGCGCCCACGTCGACGTCCGCGATGTCGATCGAGAGGATCTCGAAGGCCGTGCCCGCGTCGAGCCCCCGGCCGAGGATGTACTTGGAGATGTGGTCCGGATTCTCCAGGACCGCCTTGTGACTCGCCGCCGAGCCGATGGTGCTGACCATGCCCTCCCCCACGCGGGCGAGCACGGTCTCCTCTCCGGCGCCCCCCACCAGGCGGTCGAGGTTGGTGCGCACGGTGACCCGGGCGATCGCGATGAGCTGGATGCCGTCCTTGGCCACCGCCGCGATCCGGGGCGTCTCCATCACCTTGGGGATGACCGACATCTTCACGGCCTCGAGCACGTCGCGCCCGGCCAGGTCGATGGCGGCCGCCCGCTTGAAGGGCATGGTGATGTTGGCCTTGTCCGCCGAGATGAGCGCGTTCACGACCCGGACGACGTTCCCCCCGGCCAGGTAGTGGGCCTCCAGGTCGTTGACGGAGATGGGGAGCCCGGCCTTGGCGGCGCTGATCCGGGCGGTGACCACCGTGCCCGGGGGCACGCGCCGCAAGCGCATGCCGATGAGCGTGAGGAGCCCGACGTACGCGCCGGAGGCCCAGGCGGCGATCCAGAGCGGGATGGGGACCAGGTAGAGGAGGACGACGAGCCCCACGACCACGACGACGATGCCCACGAGACCGATCTGGAGCTCCGGCATGGTCACGCCTTTCTCGCGCCGGGCGCGCTCGCGGCCGACGCCCTCGCGGGCGCCCGGCAGCACGGAGGTTGTGAGCGAGGAGGGCCCGGCTACCGGGTGACGTCGACCGCGCTGCCGCTCGTCGCGCGCCGGTGCCCGGTGACGAGGGCCACGATCGTGTCGGCCACGGTCTCGGGACGGATGAGGCCGCGCTCGCGACGGGCGACGCCGGCCTTGCGGGCCATCGGGGTATCCACGAGCCCGGGACAGATGGCCCAGACCTGCACGCCGGTCCCCTCCAGCTCGGCGGCCAGCGCCTCGGTGAAGCCGACGACGCCGAACTTCGTCGCGGAGTAGGTGACGTAGTCCCCGGCGCCCTCCCTGCCGAGCTGGGAGGCCACGTTGACGATCGCGCCGGCGCCGCGGCGCAGCATCACGGGCAGGACGGCGCGCGCCAGCAGGAGCGGCCCGCGCAGGTTCACGTCGACCATCCGGTCGAGATCCAGCAGCGGCAGGCGGGCGAGGCGGCCGACGGTCAGGACCCCCGCGTTGTTGACGAGGCAATCGATCCGGCCCAGCCAGCGCAGGGTCGTGCGCACGGTGCGCTCCACGGACGCGGCGTTGGCGACGTCGGTCTGCAGGAAGATGGCAATGGCCTTCTCCCGACGGAGCGTTCCGGCCGCCTGCCGGCCGAGGCGCGGCGACAGCTCGGCGATCACGATCGCGTAGCCCGCGCGCGCGAGCGCCTCCGCGGTGGCCCGGCCGATGCCGCGCCCGGCGCCCGTCACCAGCGCGACCGGCCGCTCGGGCTTCTCGCTCCCGGCGTGCGGGGCGGCGCCCGGCGGGCTGTCGCCCCGGTGTCCCGGGCTCACGTCGTGCCCCAGCCCTGGAGCGCGGCCGCCTCCCGGCGGCACTGCTCAGGGCCGCCCAGGAGCTGCCGGTTGCTGCCGATCCGCTTGAACCAGTAGTGGAGCCCCAGCTCGTGCGTGAAGCCCATGCCGCCGTGCACCTCGGTCGCCATGCGCGCCACCTCGCGCCCGACCTCGCCGAGATGGGCCTTGGCGTGGCACGCGAGCAGCCGCGCGTCGTCCCGCCCGTCCTGGGCGTGGGCCGCGTGCCACACGAGCGCCCGCGCGGGCTCGAGCATGGTCGCCATGTCCGCGCACAGGTGCTTGACGGCCTGGAAGCTCCCGATGGGCCGCCCGAACTGCTCGCGCTGCTGCGCGTGCGCGACCGCGCGGTCGAGCATCGTCTGCGCGGCCCCGAGCGTGTCGGCGGCGAGCATGGCGCGGCCGGCGGCGAGCATGGCCGCCGCGACCCGCCGGCCGTCGTCCCCGGCCGTCAGGATCTCGGCCGGCGCCTCGGCGAGCGCCACCTCGCCGAGCGGGCGCGTGCGATCCAGGCTCGCGCGGAGCGTCACGCGCACGCCGGGGGCGTCGAGCGCGACGAGGGCGATCGTGCCGTCCGCGAGCGCGGTCAGCACGTGGGTGGCGCCGGCCAGGTCGATCGGCTGGTCCAGGCGGCCGGACAGACGCTCACCATGGCGCTGGACGCTCGTCGAGCCCGCCGCGGCGTCGAGACCGGCCAGGGCGACGGCGACACGTGCGGTGCCGGCGGCGATGCGCGGCAGCCAGGCCGCCTGCGCGGCCTCGCGGCCCGCGCGCAGGATCGCGAGGGGCGCCATGACGGCGGCGCCGACGAACGGCGCGGGCGCCGCGAAGCTCCCGAGCGCCTCGGCCGCCAGCCCGGCCTCGAAGGTCCCCAGGCCGGCGCCGCCGAACGTCTCGGGCACCAGCACACCCGGCAGCCCGAGCTCGGTCAGGGCCGCCCAGAGCTTGGCGTCGAGGTCGGCGCCGGAGGCG
Source organism: Candidatus Methylomirabilota bacterium (assembly GCA_025922915.1). Classification (GTDB taxonomy): domain Bacteria; phylum Methylomirabilota; class Methylomirabilia; order Rokubacteriales; family CSP1-6; genus JAICGY01. Next base: position 10,348 of record JAICGY010000027.1, read on the forward strand.
GGCAGCCGGTGCAGCGCGTCCAGCGGGACGTGGCCGGCCAGGACGTTGCGCAGCGCCCGCTCGAACAGCCGCTGGGTGTCGCTGAGCCCGAACTCCACGGCTCAGCTCCGCCCGGGGGCGGCCCGCGGCTCGCGCGGCAGCCCGAGGCCGCGCTCGGCGATGATGTTCTTCTGGATCTGCGAGGTGCCGCCGCCGATCATCAGCCCCACGTCGTACATGTAGTCGATCTGCCACGTCGTGGCCTCGTCGTCCTCCGCGGCCTCGCCGCGCGGCTCGTAGGCGAGGCCCCCGGCGCCGAGCACGTCCACGGCGAGCGCCGACAGCCGGTGGCCGAGGGTGGTGCCGAAGTACTTCACGATCGTCTGCGCGAGACCCGGGTCTTCCCCGCGGGCGCGCTGGGTGAGCAGCCGCAGGTGGTGGCAGCGCGAGGCGAGCACCTCCGCCTGCAGCCGCAGGAGCCGATCGCGGAGCTCGGGCCGGTCGATCGACCGCTCGCCGTCCACGCCCGCCCGCGCCATCAGCTCGGCGATCCGCTCCACGCGGTGCACGAGCTTGCTCGGGTCGCCGAGCATCAGCCGCTCGTGCTTGAGCGTGAGGTTGGCCACGTGCCAGCCGTCGCCGCGGCCGAGGACGATCTGGTCGACGGGGACCCGCACGTCGGTGAAGAAGACCTCGTTGAACTCGGCCCGGCCCGTCATGGTGACGAGCGGCCGCACCTCGATGCCGGGCGTGCTCATGGACACCAGCAGGTAGGAGAGCCCGGCGTGCTTCGGCCGGTCCGGCTCGGTGCGACAGAGCAGGAACATCATGTCGGCGTAGTGGGCGGAGCTGGTCCAGATCTTCTGGCCGTTGACGACGAAGTGGCCGTCGTCCACGACGGCGCGCGTGCGGATCGAGGCGAGGTCGCTGCCGGCGCCGGGCTCGGAGTAGCCCTGGCACCAGATGATTTCACCGCGAAGGGTCGGCCCGATCCACCGGCGCCGCTGCTCCTCGCTGCCCACCTCGAGCAGCGTGGGCACCAGCATGCTGATCCCCTGGCTCATGATCCCCGGATACAGCCCGGCCCGGGCGAGCTCGTCGGCGATGATCGCCGCCTCCAGCACGTCCGGTTGCGCGCCGTGGCCGCCGTACTCGCGCGGGATCGTGCGCCCGACGTACCCGCGCTCGACGAGGAGGCGCTGCCAGGCCAGCGTCCGGGCGTCGGGCCGCCTGCGGCCGCCGCCCTGCTTCGGCGAGAGGTGACCGTGCGTGCGGGCCAACTCCCGGATCTCGGCCTGGAGCGCCCGGTGCGGCTCGGAGTACGTGAGGTCCACGACGGCCTCCTTTCGCCCGGCGCCGGAGTGGTGCCGGGGCTAGCCCGCCGCGCGCAGCGCGGTCCGGCAGCGCTGGAGCAGGAGCGCCTGCCCCAGCTCCTCGGCGATGTCCTGCGCCTCGTCCAGGTGATGCTCGGCCGCGGCCGCGTCGCCGCGCCGCTGCGCCACGCGCGCGCCCACGTAGTGCGCCCACGCCGCCCACCCGCGCTCGCCGTGGCGCTCGGCCAGCTCCAGGGCCCGCGTCACGTCGGCGTCGGCCTCGTCCAGCTCGCCCGCCGCCAGGTGCCCGAGCGCCTCGTGGACCTGCATCCACGACCGATCGGACCAGGCGCCGACGGCGTCCTGCAGTGCGATCGCCTGCTGCGCGAGGCCGACGGCCTCGCGGCCGCGACCGAGGGCGGCGTAGGCGTAGGCGAGCGTGCAGCTCGCCACCATGAACTGGCCGGCGAAGTTCTTCTCGCGGCAGGTCGCGACCGCCGGCTCGCCGACCTGTACCGCCTCCTCGTGGCGGCCGGCGAAGGCCAGGAGCATCGTGCGGCCGCCCCGCACCATGTTGAGGCTGTAGAGGTTGTCGGCCGCCGCGGCGACCGCCTCCCCGCGGTCCAGCATCGCGAAGGCGCGGCGCTCGTCGCCCAGCTCGGCCAGCGCCCACGCCGCCATGTAGGCGGCGCCCGTGTAGGGTAGCCCGGACAGCCCCAGGCGCTCGTGCTCGCGGCCGGCGAGCGCCTCCAGGATAGCGTCGCAGTCGGCGAGCGTCTCGCGGAAGCGGCCGGTCGTCAGGTAGGTGTGGGCGCGGTAGAAGAGCCCCGTCACGCGCAGGGCGAGGTCGTCGCGGGCGGCGGCGATCTCCAGGCAGCGGTCGGCGTACGTCAGCGCCTCGTCGGGATTGCCCTTGGCCCAGTGGTACTGGACCAGGTAGGCGTAGACGGTGTCGAGGACGTCGGACATCCCGTGCCGGACCGCCAGCCCCTCGGCCTCGCGGAAGCGCTCGTGAATCCGGTCGAGCTGGCCGGCGCGCCAGAGGGGCGGCCGCATGGCCAGGCGCACCTCGATGCCGAGGCGCGCCGCCCCCGGCGTGTCGGGCAGGTGGGCGAGGGCGTCCAGGGCGACCTCGTAGAGCTCCACGGCGCGGGCGTCGACGAAGAGCGCGGCCGCGCGATCGCCGGCCTCGCGGGCGTAGCGCGCCACCCTGTCCCACACCTCGCCCCGCGTGAAGTGGTGGACCAGCTCCTCCACGCGCTCCTCGAGCCGCCCGGCGTACGCCTCCTCCAGCGCGGCGCCGATGCGCGCGTGCAGCCGCCGGCGCTCGGCCTGCAGCAGCGAGGCGTAGGCGACGTCCTGGGTCAGGGCGTGGCGGAAGACGTACTCCGGGTCCCCGAGCGCCGCCTTCTCGTAGATGAGCTCGATGCGCTTGAGGTCCGTCAGGCACCCCTCCAGCTGGTCCTGCACGTCCGACACTCGCCGGAGCAGCGCGAGGGCGAACTCCCGGCCGATCACCGATGCCGTCTGCACCGTGCGCTTCTGCGGCTCCTCGAGGCGGTCGATGCGCGCGGCGATGACGTCCTGCACGGTGTCGGGGACGGCGACCGTCGCAGCCGCCCCGGTGGTGACCAGCCGCCCGTCCTCGACGCGCACGGCGCCGCTCTCGACGAGCGTCCGGCCGATCTCCTCCAGGAAGAAGGGGTTGCCCTCCGCCTTCCCGGCGATGACGGCGGCGAGCTCCCGCGGCAGGTCCTGCACCCCGAGCGTGGCTCGCACGATATGGACGGCGTCTTCCTCCTCGACGGGCTGGAGCACGACGCGCCAGGAGTACGTCCGGTCCCCGAAGGGCTGCTGGTACTGCGGGCGATGGGTCACCACCAGCAGCACGGCCATGCCGGGCAGCGCCTCGATCAGCGCTCTCAGCACGTCCTCGGAGGCGCTGTCGATCCAGTGCGCGTCCTCGACGGCGAGCACCAGCGGCCGGCGCCGGCTGGCGGCGGCGGTCAGGTGGAGCACGCCGGTGACGATCTGCTTGCGTCGCAGCGCCGGATCCATGGCCGTCAGCGCCCCGTCGCCGGGATCGACCGAGAGCAGGTAGCGCAGCGCGGCGGCCGTCGGTCGCGCGTCGGCGGCGAGGAAGGCCACGCCGGCCTCCACCTTCTCGGTGACCGCCGCCTCGACGTCGTCGTCCTGGATCCCGAACTCGCGCTTCAGCATGCCGACGATCGGCAGGAAGGGCACCGAGTGGCCGAACGAGACGCAGTCGGCCGGCACCCAGTGCGCCTCCGGCCCCAGGTGCTCGCGAAACTCGTGCAGCAGGCGCGACTTGCCGATGCCCGCGTCCCCGACGACGAAGACGGCCTGCCCCCGGCCGCGTCGGGCGGCGGCCCAGGCCCGCTCGAGCGTGCGAAGCGCGTCGCCCCGGCCGACGAAGGGTGACAGGCCGCGCGCTGCCCGCGCCTCCAGCCGGCTGACCGGCGCCCGCGCAGCCGCCAGCTCCCACGCCGCGACCGGCCGGGCGCGGTTCTTGACGCTGAAGGTGCCCAGCTGGCGCAGCTGGAAGTACGGCTCGATCTGGCGCGCCGTGGCCTCGGCGACCACGATCTGCCCGGGCTCCGCCAGCTGCTGCATGCGCGCGGCCGTGTTCGTCGTGTCGCCGACCGCGGTGTAGTCCATCCGGAGGTTGTCGCCGATGGCGCCCACGACCACGAGACCGGTGTTGAGCCCGAGACGCACCCGGAAGTCGATGCCGCGCGTGCGGCGGAGCTCGTCGCGGTAGCCGGCCAGCACGCGCTGCAGGGCGAGCGCGGCGTGGGCGGCCCGCGCGGCATGGTCCTCGAGGGCCACCGGTGCGCCGAAGAGCGCCATGAGGCCGTCGCCGAGGAACTGGTTGACGGTGCCCTCGTAGCGGTGGATCTCGGCCAGCATCAGCTCGAACCCGTGGTTGATGAGCCCGTGGACCTCTTCGGGGTCGAGCGACTCGGACAGCGACGTGAACCCGGACACGTCGGCGAAGAGGACGGTCACCTGCTTGCGCTCGCCGGACAGGGCGCTGCGGTCCTTGAGGATCCTTTCCGCCAGGTGCACCGGCGTGTAGGCGTGGGGCTCGGCGTCCCGCAGCGTCGGCCCGCCGCGCGCGCCTTGCGCCGCCACGGCCGCCCCGCACTCGCCGCAGAACTTGGTGCCGGCCGGCACGCGGGCGTCGCAGCGGGGGCACGCGGTCTCCAGCCGCGCCCCGCACTCCTCGCAGAACTTGACGCCCGGGCGGTTCTCCGTCTGGCATGCGGGACACCGCATGGCCGCCATTCTACGCTGCGGCCAGGCATTGTCCGCCACGCGGCCACTCGCCGCAGTATCATGCCGGCAGTCTCATGGCCCGGCACGCGCGGCTCTCCCCGGCCCAGGTTCTCGCCTTTGGCTTCCTCGGTCTCATCGCCGCGGGCACCATCCTGCTGCTCCTCCCGGTGGCGGCGCCCCCCGGTCGGGCCCTCACCGCCATCCAGGCCCTGTTCACCGCGACGTCTGCCGTGTGTGTCACCGGTCTGATCGTGATCGACACGCCCAACGACCTGTCGATGTTCGGACAGATGACCGTCCTGCTGCTCATCCAGCTGGGTGGCCTCGGATACATGACTCTCACCACGGCTGTCGCCGTGGCGCTCGGTCGTCGCATCACGCTCCAGGAGCGGCTGGCGCTCCAGGAGAGCCTTCACATGCATAGCCTCGAGGGCCTGCTGCACTTCACGGCCCGCGTCCTGAAGCTCACCTTGATCTTCGAGCTGGCGGGCACGGTGGTGCTGGCCATCCGGTGGTGGCCGGACCACGGTCCGGTTCGCGCGCTCTATCTCGGCGCATTCCATGCCGTGTCGGCGTTCAACAACGCCGGGTTCAGCCTCTTCTCCACGAGCCTCACCGCGTACCGCGGCGACGTGGTCGTCAACGTGGTCGTGATGGCCCTGTTCGTTTGTGGGGGTCTGGGCTACCTCGTACTCTCCGAGCTATTGACCTTCCGCCGGCCGGCCGCGCTCTCGCTGCACGCGCGGCTCGTCCTGACTCTTACCGCCGTGCTCTCCGGCGCCGCGATGGGCGCCGTCTTCCTGCTGGAGCGCAGCAATCCAGCCACGCTCGGGTCGCTGCCCTTCGGCGAGGCGGTGCTGACGGCGGCCTTCCAGGCCCTGACGCCGCGGACAGCTGGCTTCAACACGATCGCGATCGGCTCGCTTTCCGAGGCCACGCTCTTTGCCCTCATGGTCCTGATGTTCATCGGGGCCGGCCCCGGAGGCACCGCGGGTGGCATCAAGATCACGACCCTGGGCATCACCGTGCTGGCATTGTGGGCCACGGTCAGGAACCGCGCCGACGCCGTCGTCTTCGGCCGGCGCCTGCCCGCGGACGTCGTCTCGCGCGCGTTCTTCATCAGCCTCATCGCTTTCCTCGCGGTCAACGTCGTCGCTGGTCTGCTGCTGATCCTCGAGGGCCGCGATCTGATGCCGACGCTGTTCGAGACGGTCTCCGCGTTCGGGACCGTCGGGCTGTCGATGGGCGAGGGTGCCGCCCCCGTGAGCCTCGTCGGGCACTTCTCGACGGCCGGTCAGCTGCTGATCACCTCGTTGATGTTCGCGGGACGTCTCGGGCCGATGACGCTCGCCATCGCGGTCGCCCGTGGACGGCCTGAGCCGGCCGTGCGCTATCCTGAAGGCAAGGTGCTCATCGGATGAGGCGACACCCGTGAAGCGACGGTCGTTCGCGGTGATCGGTCTCGGCCGCTTTGGCTCCGCCATGGCCACGACCCTGCACGAGCTCGGTCACGAGGTCCTCGGGATCGATACCGACGCCGAGAAGGTCCGCCGCCTGGGTGACGTCATCCCGCACGTGCTGGAGCTGGACGCCACCGACGAGCGAGCGCTGCGGGCGGCCGGGGTCCAGGACGTGGAGGTGGCCATCATCTCCATCGGTGCCCACGTCGAGTCCAGCGTGCTGGCGGTCATGCTGGTCAAGGATCTCGGCGTCAAGACCGTGATCGCGAAGGCCGCGACGGCGCTGCACGGGCGCATTCTGGAGAAGATCGGGGTCTCACGGGTCATCTTCGCGGAGCGGGACATGGCCATCCGGGTCGCGCACAGCCTCGTGGTGCCCAACGTGATCGACTACTTCGAGCTGTCCCGTGACTTCAGCATCGTCGAACTTCCCGCACCGAAGGCGTTCGTTGGCCAGACGATGGGGCAGATCGACCTGCGCGCCCGTCACGGCTTGACCGTGATCGCCCTGAAGCGTCCCGCCCCTGGCCGCGATCAGACCGCGACCAAGGTGGTGGTTCCGGGGGCGAACGACCGGATCGAGCCCGGCGACATTCTCGTGTTGCTCGGGCACAATCACGGGCTCGCTCGATTCGACGAGCTTCTCGGAGGCTGACGCGGCCGGCGTGCCGCGGGCGCCTTGCACGCGCCGCCCGGCTGGTGACGGTTCAGTAGCTCCGGGGGGTCTGGTGGCGCTCCCGCTCGCGCTCGGCGCGCTGCGCCGCCTGCTCGTGGGCGAGGCGCTCGACCTGGGCCTTGACGAGCATCCGGTCCGTGTACACCAGGCGCGTGGGCGACTGCGCGGGGCCGTGGCTGCGGGCGAGCTGCAGCAGCGTGGCGGTGTCGACCCATTCGAAGTGCCAGTACGTCTCGCGCTGGGGCGGGCCGTACTTCTCGATCAGGGCCGCCCGCATGACACCGGGGTCGGTCTTCGCCTCGATCTCGATCCGGAGCAGCTGCGCGCGCAGGAAGACCAGCGTGATGCGGCTGTCGTCGTCCGTACGGAGCTTCGTCGTGTCCAGCGTCGCCTGGAAGCAGCCGCGGGAGACGGTGGCGGCGTCCGGCCGCCGGCCGTCCGGCGGGCACAGCGTCGCCTGCTCCCGCTGCCACAGCAGGCCGCGGCCCATGAACGGGGCGGCGTCGCGAGCGGCCATCCCGAGCGAGAACCCCTCGAAGTCGCGGTTGACCGGCACGCGCGTCCCGCTGTCCTGGGCGGGCGCGACGCCCGGCGCCAGGGTGATGGCGAGGGCTGCCCACAGCGCCCGCCAGGATCCCACTCGCTTCATCGGTTCCCTCTCCCGTCCATCGGCTGGCCGGACCCGTTCAGTCCGCGTACTCGTCCTCGTGCTCCCACCAGAGCTGGTGCTGCAGACGCAGGATCAGGCGCGCCTGGACGTCGGGGGGCGCGACGCGACGGATGTCGAGCTGGACGCGCTCGCGCTCGATGACGGAGAGCGCCGGCCACCGCTCGATCTCGGCCGCGACCCGGCGGACCAGGTCGGCGTCGACGGTGGCCGACGCGAGCGCGCGCCCGCTGGAGCTTTCCACGTCCTCGGGCGCCGCCTCGGCGTCCAGGACGAGGAGGCGCGTGACGTACCCGCCGACGTCGAACACGAGCACGTAGTTGGCGGCGCCGAGGCCCTGCAGGACGCGACGGATCGAGGCCGGGGAGCCGGCGGGCGGCTGCATGGCGATGCGCTCCACGGCGCCCCGGACGGCCGGGCCGGCCTCGGTGCCGCCCCCGGCGGCCGCTCCCCCGGGCCAGAGCACGAGCGCCCCCAGGCCCACCGACGCGAGCAGGCCGATGGCGGTCCCTCCGTGCGGCCGTGCCGACCGCAGCCGTCGCGTCATACCGACCCCCAGCGTCATGGAGAACCGTCCCGGCACCAGTCCCGGGCGACGAGGCGCTCATGATCCCGGCAACGAGCATGCCGACCGGGCGAAGCCTGCAAATCTGCGGGGTTGTCGGCGGGGCGTGCGCCGCCGTGCCACCCGGCGTGACGGGTTGTCGCGTCCCCGGGCCCCGAGGGCGGCCCCCCGGGCCGGGCCGCTCAGGCCTGCATCGCCGAGTTCAGCTCCGGCGTGGGCAGGGCGCGGTCGAGGTAGGCGAAGGTGCCGCGCTCCTTCACCTCGCGCGCGGCGTCCAGCAGACCGGTCATCGCGGCGCGGTAGAGCGAGGTGGCGAGGCTGATACGCTTGACCCCCGCCGCCTGCAGCTCGGCGACCGTGAACGACTTGCCCTTGATGCCGACCATGAAGTTGACGGGCTTCGTGACGGCGGCGCAGACGGCGCGCAC
>JAICGY010000028.1 GCA_025922915.1 Candidatus Methylomirabilota bacterium
CAACAACCCGATCGAGTGCGTGAGCCACTGGAAGGCCGGCCGGGTCCGGCCGCTCGCCGTCTTCGACCCGGAGCGCATCACCGACCCCGACTGGAAGGACATCCCGACCGTCAAGGAGGCGCTGGGCGCCGACATCTCCTACAACATGCTGCGGGGCATCTTCGGCCCGCCGGACATGCCGAAGGAGGCGGTGGACTGGTACATCGGCTTCCTGCGGAAGGTCAGCGAGACCGACGACTTCAAGGCCTACATCTCGAAGGGCGCGCTCAAGCCGGCCTTCGCCACCGGCAGCGAGTACGCCACGTGGGTGGAGCAGGCGGACAAGCAGCACCGCGAGCTGATGGAGAAGGGCGGCCTCGTCAAGAAGTAGATGCGGACCGCCGATCTCGTCACGGCGGCCGTGCTGATGCTGGTGGGCGGCGTCGTGCTCGCCGACGCCGTCCGCCTCGGCATCGGATGGGGCCAGGAGGGGCCCCGGAGCGGTTTCTTCCCGTTCTGGCTGGCGACGCTGATGATCTTGATCAGCGCCGTCGTGCTCGTCCAGGCCGCGCGGCGGTCGGCGACGCGCCCGTTCGCCACCCGGGACCAGCTGCGGCCGGTGGCGAAGGTCCTCGGGCCGCTCCTCGGCTTCGTGCTGGTGACCGACCCGCCCGGGCCGTGGACGGGACTGGGGCTGTACGTGGCGGCCGGGCTCTACCTGGGCTTCTACATGCGCTGGGTCGGCCGCCACCGGTGGCTGCCGGTGGCGGCCCTCTCGGTCGCCGTGCCCGTGATCGCCTTCGTCGTGTTCGAGGAGTGGTTCCTGGTGCCGATGCCGAAGGGCCCCCTCGAGGACTGGCTGGGGTACTGAGGGTGGGTCTCGAGAACCTGTTCCTCGGCTTCCAGGTCGCCATCACCCCGTTCAACGTCTTCATCGCGCTCGTCGGCGTCCTCCTGGGGACGATCATCGGGGTCCTCCCCGGGCTCGGAGGCGCCAACGGCGTGGCGATCCTGCTGCCCCTGACGTTCACGATGCCGCCGACGTCCGCCATCATCCTGCTCACGTCGATCTACTGGGGCGCCCTGTTCGGCGGCGCCATCACCTCGGTGCTCTTCAACATCCCCGGCGAGCCGTGGTCGGTGGCCACGACCTTCGACGGCTATCCGCTCGCCCGGCAGGGGGAGAGCGGACAGGCGCTGACGACGGCGTTCACCTCCTCGTTCGTGGGCGCGTTCTTCTCGATCGTGCTCATCACGTTCTTCGCGCCCATCCTGGCCGAGCTCGCGCTGAGGTTCGGGCCTCCCGAGTTCTTCGCCATCCAGCTCCTGACGTTCTCGTCGTTCGTGGGGCTGGGCGGCGGCAACCCCCTCAAGTCCCTGATCACGATCCTGCTCGGCTTCATCCTCGCCTCGGTCGGCCTCGACATCGTCACCGGCCAGCTCCGGCTCACGTTCGGCTTCACCGACCTCATGAAGGGCTTCGACTTCATCGTGGCCGTCATCGGGCTCTTCGGGATCGGGGAAATCTTGTTATCCGTCGAGGAGGGGCTCCGGTTCCAGGGGGCCCAGGCGCGCATGAGCCCGCGCGTGGTCCTGGACACGTGGCGGAAGCTGCCGCGCTACTGGCGGACGTTCGTGCGCGGCTCGGTGATCGGGTTCTGGATGGGCTTCAAGCCGGGCGGGGCCACGCCGGCGTCCTTCATGAGCTACGCGTTCGCCAAGCGGTTCGCCAAGCACCCCGAGCGCTTCGGCAAGGGCGAGCTCGAGGGGATCGTGGCCCCGGAGACGGCCGCCCACGCCGCCGGCGTGGCCGCCATGCTGCCCATGATCACCCTCGGCATCCCCGGCTCGCCCACGGCGGCCGTCATGCTGGGCGGCCTGATCATCTGGGGGTTGCAGCCGGGCCCCATGCTGTTCGTGGACAACCCGGACTTCGTGTGGGGCCTGATCGCCAGCATGTACACGGGCAACGTGCTCGGCGTCCTCATGGTGCTCACCCTGGTGCCGCTGTTCGCGGCCATCCTGCGCATCCCGTTCGCGATCCTGACGCCGCTCATCGTGGTAGTATGCGCGATCGGCGCCTACGCGGTGCACACGAGCATGATCGACATCTGGTACATGGCGATCTTCGGGGTCATCGGCTACGTGTTCAAGAAGCTGGACTACCCGCTGGCGCCCCTCGTCCTCGCCCTCGTGCTGGGGGACATGGCGGAGAACGCCCTGCGCCAGAGCCTCATCATGTCGCACGGCTCGCTCCTGATCTTCTTCACCCGGCCGATCACGGCCGTCATCACCGCCGCGGCCATCTTCTTCTTCGCGCTGCCGGTGATCACGCCGCACTGGCGGCGATGGCGGGAGGCGGCCGCGGGCCGGCACGCCTGAGCCGCACGCGCCCGTCCGGCCCGCCGCCCGGCCGCCCCGTGACCTCTCGACCCGGCGGAGCGTCACCCGCCCCGGAGACCGCCTGAATGGACACCAGCATGCTGCTGGCCGGCCTCATCTTCCTCGTCACCATCGCGCTCGTCGTGAGCGGCAAGCTCGAGCCGACGATCGTCGCGCTGCTCGGGGTGGCGGTGATGACGTGGAGCGGGATCATGACCGAGCAGGAGGCGTTCCTCTACGTGGACTGGAACGTCATCACCATCCTGCTCTCGATCTGGATCATCGCCGGCTACTTCGGCAAGACCGGGGTCCCCGAGTGGCTGGCCGGCCAGGCGCTCCGGGCCTCGGGCGGGCATCCCGGGCTGCTCGTCATCATCGTGTCCGCCCTCGCCGGCGTGCTGTCGATGTTCATCGACAACGTGGTGGTCATCCTCATGATGGCCCCGGTCGCGATCCCGCTCGTCCGGCACTTCGGCATCCCGCTCGTCCCCGTCATCCTCATGATCGGCTTCAGCGCCAACTTCATGGGGACGGCGCTGCTGCTCGGCGACCTGCCGCCCCAGATGCTGCACAGCGTCTCGGGGGCGGAGTTCTTCGACTTCATCTGGATGGCCGGCCGGCCGTCCTCGTTCCCCATCCTCATGGTGACGTTCCTCCTGACCCTGGGCTTCATGTACTGGGTGGCGTTCCGGAGGTACCGGCCGCGCCCGGGGAGCGGCGGCGCCCTCGCCCTGGACACGACGATCCCCGACGCCGCCTTCGCCGCCGTGGTCTGCGGGTTCTTCGTGGCGACCGTCGTGGGCATGGCGTTCCGCGAGCTCCTCGACGTGCGGCTCGGGTTCATCGCCCTCTCGGGTGCCGTCGCGCTCGTGGTGACGATCGAGCTCGGCTTCCGCGGCCGGCACAAGCCCGAGTTCGAGTCGATCCTGCAGGAGCTCGACTGGCGGGCGATCCTCTTCTACATCGCCCTGTTCGCGCTCGTCGGCGGGATCGAGAAGGCCGGAATCTTGGAATCGCTCGCGCACCGGCTGACGCCGCTCTTCGCTCAGAACCTCGTGCTGGGCGCGACCCTGCTCTACTGGGTGACCGTGCCGATCGTCGGCATCGTCGAGCACGACGCCTACATCCTGACCTTCCTCTACACCGTCCGGGACCTCCGGGACCAGGGCGTGGAGCCGTGGCCGCTCTGGTGGATGCTGGTCTGGTCGGGAACGCTCGGGAGCAACCTCACGGTGGCGGGGGCGCCCGCGCTCTTCGTGGCCCAGAACATCTGCGAGCGCGAGGAAAAGCGCAAGGTGCCGCTCCGGGAGTTCCTGGCCTGGAGCGTGCCCTTCACGGTCGTGGCCTGTCTCGTCTGCTACGTGCTCGGGCTGCTCGTCTGGGTGCTGCCCTACGCGTGATGGCCGGGTGACGGCCGGGGAGGGCTGATGGACTGGCCGGACGTCGGGCCCATCCGGTCCACGCGCATCTACGAGGAGATCGTGCGCCAGGTGAAGGCCATGATCGCCGAGGGCCGCCTCAAGGGCGGGGATCGGCTGCCGCCCGAGCGCGAGCTGGCGGAGAAGTTCGTGGTCAGCCGGACGTCGGTGCGCGAGGCGCTGCGCGCGCTCGAGAGCCTCGGGCTCGTCGAGATCCGCCCCGGGGAGGGGACGTTCGTGCGCGAGGTCTCCATCGAGCAGCTCGTCGAGCCGCTCGCGCTGCTCATCGTGTCGCAGCGCGAGGCCCTCGGGGAGCTCTTCGAGGCGCGCCGCCTGCTGGAGCCGGCCCTCGCCGCCCTCGCCGCCGAGCGCGCGACCCCGGAGGACGTCCACGAGATGGAGCGCATCCTCGAGGAGCAGGCGCGGGAGGTGGAGGGCGGACGCACCGGGCTCGCCCAGGACGCACGGTTTCACGCCGCCCTCGGCGCCGCCGCCCACAACCGGGCGATCACCCGCATCGCGCACGCCGTCATCGACCTGCTGGCCCAGAGCCGCGAGGAGTCGCTCAACACGCCGGGCCGCCCCACCCGCTCGCACGAGGACCATCGGCGCATCCTGACCGCGGTCGCGCGGCGAGACCCGGCGGCGGCGCGCCAGGCGATGCTGGAGCACCTGGAGGCGGTGGAGACGCTCGTGCTGGGCAGCCGGGCCGGCCGCCGTGCTTGACGCGCCGCGGCCGGCGCGTATACTGGCCTCGCGATGACGACGCGCGTGCTGTCGCTGGGGCTGGTCCTCCTGGCGCTGCCGGGCCTGCCCGGAGCATCCGCGGCGTAACGCCAGTCGAGGATGCCACGGGCAGGCGACCGAGCCCGTGGCGAGCCCCCACGACGATCAGGGGCCACGGGCCGGAGAGGCCCGTGGCCCTTTCGTTCGTCAAGGGGAGGAGCAGCGGTCGGGGCACCCGCTCGAATTGACATGACTGCACGCCATCCTGTAGTCTGGAAAGACTTTTTCGTTCGTCCGAGGACGGAGCCCTTCCCATGACGAAGTTCGTCTACTCGTTCGGTCGCGGCAAGGCGGAAGGCTCGTCGCTGATGCGCAACCTCCTCGGCGGCAAGGGGTGCGAGCTCGCCGAGATGACCAATCTCGGCGTCCCGGTGCCGCCGGGCTTCACGATCACCACGCAGGCGTGGGCCCACTACAACCGGGCCGGGCGCACCTGGCCGGAAGGGCTCACCGAGCAGATCGCGACCGCGCTCGCCCGGCTCGAGCAGGACGCCGGGGCCCGGCTGGGCGACGGCGACCACCCGCTCCTGGTCTCCGTCCGCTCGGGAGCGCGCGTCTCCATGCCGGGCATGATGGAGACGGTGCTCAACCTGGGCCTCAACGACCAGACCGTCGAGGGCCTCGCCACCCGCACCGCCAACCCCCGCTTCGCGTGGGACTGCTACCGCCGGTTCATCACGATGTTCGCCAACGTCGTCCTCGGCATCCGGCGGGACGTGTTCGACGAGCACCTGGACGCGGTCAAGGCGCGCCTGGGCGTCGCCACCGATCCCGAGGTGCCGGCCGACGAGCTGCGCAAGCTGGCCGAGGTCTACAAGGACCTCGTCGCCGCCCGCACGGGGGCGCCGTTCCCCCAGGATCCCCAGGCCCAGCTGCGCCTCGCCGTCAACGCCGTCTTCGAGTCGTGGTTCGCGAAGAAGGCGGTGGAGTATCGCCGCATCAACGGGATCCCGGCCGACTGGGGCACCGCCGTGACCGTCATGGCCATGGTCTTCGGCAATCTCGGCGACACCTCGGGCACCGGCGTGGGGTTCACCCGCGACCCGCGCACCGGCGAGCAGCGCTTCTACGCCGAGTTCCTGCCCAACGCCCAGGGCGAGGACGTGGTGGCCGGCATCCGGACGCCGCTCTCCATCGAGGCGCTCCGGGAGCGCATGCCGGTCGTCTACGACGAGCTCTTCGCGCTCGCCGGCCGGCTCGAGCGGCACTACAAGGACATGCAGGACATCGAGTTCACCGTGCAGGACGGCACGCTCTATGTCTTGCAGACCCGGGCGGGCAAGCGCTCGGCGGCGGCGGCGGTGAAGGTGGCCGTCGACCTCGTGCACGAGAGCGTGATCGACCAGCACACGGCGCTCATGCGCGTGCCGCCGCGGACCCTCGGCGAGCTCCTCGTGCCCGTCTTCGACGAGCGCGAGAAGGAGGCGGCGATCGCCGCGGGCCGCCTCCTGGCGCGCGGGCTGCCCGCGGCCCCCGGCGCCGGCGTCGGCGAGGTCGTCTTCGACGCCGATCGCGCGGTCGAGTGGGCGAAGGCGGGCCGCGCCGTGATCCTCGTCCGGCCCGAGACCTCCCCGGAGGACGTGGCGGGCATGTACGCCTCCCGCGCCATCGTCACCGCGCGCGGCGGGCGCACCTCGCACGCCGCCGTGGTCGCGGTGGGCATGGGCAAGCCCTGCGTGGTCGGCGCCGGCGACGTGGTCGTCGACCTGGAGCGGCGCGCGTTCGAGGCGGGCGGCCGCGTCGTCCGCGAGGGGGACATCGTCTCCGTGGACGGCAAGGCCGGCGAGGTCATCCTGGACCGGGTGAAGACCATCGAGCCCGAGATCAGCGCGGAGTTCGACGAGTTCCTCCGGTGGGCCGACCGCTACCGGACCCTCGGGGTCCGCGCCAACGCCGACACGCCCGAGGACGCCCGCAAGGCGCGCGAGTTCGGCGCGGAAGGCATCGGCCTGGTGCGCACCGAGCACATGTTCTTCGCGGCCAACCGCATTCCGATCATGCGCGAGATGATCATGGCCGCCGACCCGCTCGCCCAGCAGACCGCGCTCGACGCGCTGCTGCCGTTCCAGCGCGAGGACTTCGTCGGCATCTTCCGGGCGATGGACGGGCTGCCCGTCACCATCCGGCTGCTCGACCCGCCCCTCCACGAGTTCCTGCCCCGCTACACGGAGCTGCTCGAGGAGCACACGCGGCTGGAAGCGCGCGGCATCAGCCCCGCCCGCGAGCGGCTCGCCGAGCTGATGGCGAAGGTGCGCTCGCTCCAGGAGGCGAACCCGATGCTCGGCCACCGCGGGTGCCGGCTCGGGATCACGTCGCCCAAGATCTACGGCATGCAGGTGCGGGCGATCATGGAGGCGGCGTGCGCCGTGGCCGAGCAGGGCGTGGCCGTCGAGCCGGAGATCATGATCCCGCTCACGGGGACGGTGGGCGAGATGGAGCTGACCCACAAGCAGGCCAAGGACATCGCCGACGGCATCCTGGCCGAGAAGGGCGTGGCCGTCCCGTACACCATCGGCACCATGATCGAGGTGCCGCGGGCGGCGCTGATCGCCCACAAGCTCGCCCGGACCGCCGAGTTCTTCTCCTTCGGCACCAACGACCTCACGCAGCTGACCTTCGGCTACAGCCGCGACGACGTCGCCAAGTTCCTCCCGGAGTACCTCCAGAAGGGGCTGCTGCCGCACGACCCGTTCGCCGTCCTCGACGCGGAGGGCGTGGGCGAGCTGATCGAGATCGGCATCGACCGCGGGCGCAGCGCCCGGCCCGACCTCAAGATCGGCATCTGCGGCGAGCACGGCGGGGAGCCGTCCTCGGTGGAGTTCTGCCACCGGGTCGGCATGAACTACGTGTCCTGCTCGCCCTTCATGATTCCCATCGCGCGGCTCAGCGCCGCCCAGGCGCGCATCCGGGCCCTCAACGAGACGGAGGGCGGGACCCATGCGTAACCTCGAGGGCGTGCTCGTGCCCGTGACGACCCCCTTCCGGGGCGACGACGTGGCCGCCGACCGGCTGGCCGCCAACCTCCGCCGCTGGAACGAGACCGCGCTGGCGGGCTACGTCGTGCTCGGGTCCACCGGGGAGTTCCCGATGCTGTCGGAGGCCGAGCGCGACCGCGTCCTCGTGGCGGCCCGGGAGGCGATCCCCCGCGACCGCGCCTTCATCGCGGGCACGGGAACGAACTCCACGCTCCAGACGATCCGCCAGACGCGGCGGGCCGCCGAGCTGGGCGCCGACGGCGCGATCGTCATCACGCCGCACTACTTCACGAAGGCCTTCGCGCAGCCGGCGGCGCAGGTCCGGCACTACCTGGCCGTCGCCGAGGCCTCGCCCATCCCGGTCCTCGTCTACAACTATCCCGCGAACACGGGGATCAACCTCGACCCGGAGACCGTCGCCCGGATCGCCCAGCACCCCAACGTGGTGGGGATCAAGGACTCGTCCGGGCTCATCCAGCAGGCGGCGCACGTCATCGACCAGACGCCGAAGACCTTTCACGTGCTGGTCGGCTCGGCCTCGGCGCTCCTGCCCGCGCTGGCGATCGGAGCCGCCGGCGGCATCCTCGCGCTGGCCCTGATCGCCGCGCGCGAGCTCTGCGAGGTCTTCCGTCTGGCGCGGAGCGGGCGCTGGGACGAGGCGCGCGAGCTGGCCGCCCGCACGCTGCCGGCCGACCGCGGCGTGTCGGGCCGCTACGGCATCGGGGGGATCAAGGCGGCTCTCGACCTGCAGGGACTCTTCGGCGGCCCGTGCCGGGCCCCGCTCGGGACGCCCGACGGCGACGCGATCGAGGACATCAAGGAAGTGCTGGCGACGGCCGGCCTGCTCTAGGAGGGGGATGCGGTGAAGATGCCCGGTGCGCGCATGGTGCTCGAGGCCCTCAAGCGGGAGGGCGTCGACGTGGTCTTCGGCCTGCCCGGCGGGGCGGTGCTGCCGATCTACGACGTGCTCTACGACTTCGAGGGGCTGCGTCACATCCTGGTCCGGCAGGAGGCGGCGGCCGGCCACGCCGCCGAGGGCTACGCGCGGACGACGGGGAAGGTGGGCGTCTGCCTCGTCACGTCGGGGCCCGCCGCCACCAACCTCGTCACCGCCCTGCAGGACGCCTACATGGACTCCATCCCGATCGTCGCCTTCACGGGCCAGGTGCCGACCCACCTGATCGGCAACGACGCTTTCCAGGAGGCCGACAACGTCGGGATCACCCGGCCGTGCACCAAGCACAACTTCCTGGTGAAGGACGGCAAGGACCTGGGCCCGATCATCCGCGAGGCGTTCCACCTGGCGGCGACGGGGCGGCCGGGGCCCGTGCACGTCGACCTGCCCAAGGACGTCCTCGTCAAGGAAGCGGAGTTCCTGTGGCCGGAGCGGATCGTGCTCCGCTCCTACAACCCGACCTACGACGGCCACCCGGGCCAGATCAAGCGGGCGGCGCGGGCCCTGGTCCGGAGCAAGCGCCCCGTGCTCTACGTGGGGGGCGGCGTCATCTCCGCCGACGCGAACGGCGAGCTGGCGGAGCTCGCCGAGCTCCTGCAGATCCCGGTCACGACGACGCTCATGGGCCTGGGCGCCTTCCCCGCCGACCACGCACTGTCGCTGGGGATGCTGGGCATGCACGGCACGTACTTCGCGAACATGGCCGTCCACCACTCGGACGTCCTCGTCGCCATCGGGGCGCGGTTCGACGACCGCGTGACGGGCAAGGTCGACGCCTTCGCGCCGGGGGCCGAGATCATCCACATCGACATCGACCCCTCGTCGATCTCGAAGAACATCAAGGTCCACGTCCCGATCGTCGGTGACTGCCGGCGCGTCCTGCGGGCCCTGGTGCGGGCGGTGCGGGAGGAGCTGGGGGGGGCGGCGCCGGTGCCGGACGCGCGGCGCGCCTGGCACGGCCAGGTCGATGACTGGAAGCGCCGCTTTCCGCTGCGCTACGAGTGGAGCGACGAGGTCATCAAGCCGCAGTACGTCATCGAGGAGCTGTCGCGGCTGACCGGCGGCGACGCCTGGATGGTGACCGGCGTGGGCCAGCACCAGATGTGGACGGCCCAGCACTACCGCTTCCGGTCGCCCCGCCGCTGGTGCACGTCGGGCGGCCTCGGCACGATGGGCTACGGGCTGCCGACCGCGATGGGGGTGCAGGCGGCCGACCCGAGCCGGCTCGTCGTGAACGTCGACGGCGACGGCTCCTTCGCCATGAACAGCCAGGAGCTGGCCACCTGCTTCACCGAGAACCTGCCCGTCAAGACGGTCATCATCAACAACAGCGGCCACGGCATGGTGCGGCAGTGGCAGCGGATCATCTACAAGGAGCGCTACTGCGCCATCGACCTGCCGGGGATCCCGGACTGGGTCAAGCTGGCCGAGGCCTACGGGTGCGTCGGGCTCCGGGTGACCCGGCCGAGCGAGGTCGCGTCCGCCATCGAGAAGATGCTCAGCACCCCGGCGCCGGTCGTCCTCGACGTCTGCGTCGACAAGGACGAGTGCGTCTTCCCCATGGTGCCGGCGGGCGGCGCCAACACCGACATGATCCTGGCCCCCCCGACCCGAGAGGTGCGGGACAAGGCGGCCCGGAGCCAGACGGGCTTCTGATGGCGCCGGGGAAGGGGAGCGCCTGATGCAGAACGGGCAGGAGCCGCGGAAGCACACCATCTCGGTCCTCGTCGAGAACAAGTTCGGCGTGCTCTCGCGGGTGGCCGGGCTGTTCTCGGCCCGCGGCTACAACATCGAGAGCCTGTCGGTCGGCGAGACCCTCGACGCGGCCGTCTCCAGGATGACGATCGTCGTGCGCGGCGACGAGTTCGTCATCGAGCAGGTGATGAAGCAGCTCCACAAGCTCATCGACGTGATCAAGGTCACCGACCTCACCGACGACAGCCACGTCGAGCGCGAGCTCGTGCTCATCCGGGTCAACGCCGAGCCCCAGCACCGCGCGGAGATCCTCCGGGTCGCCGACATCTTCCGCGCCAAGGTCGTGGACGTCACGGGGATGTCGTTCGTCCTGGAGGCGACCGGCGACGAGGGCAAGCTCGAGGCGCTCATCGAGCTGATCCGGCCGATGGGCATCCAGGAGCTGGTCCGCACGGGCAAGGTCGCCATCGCCCGGGGACCCAAGACGAAGGCGCGCAAGACCGAGCCCGTGAAGCGCCCGCGCGTCCCCGAGGACCCGCGGGTGGTGGGGTTCGCCGACTAACCGACGACCAGAGAGGACACGACAGGAATGCCGGCCAAGATCTACTACGACCAGGACGCCGACCTCGGGCTGCTCAAGTCCAAGACCATCGCCATCATCGGCTATGGCAGCCAGGGCCACGCGCACGCGCTCAACCTCAAGGACTCGGGCCAGGACGTCGTGGTCGGGCTCTACAAGGGCTCCCAGAGCTGGGCGAAGGCGGAGAAGGACGGCCTGCGGGTGGCGACGGTGGCGGAGGCCGCCCGCATGGCCCAGGTCGTCATGATCCTGCTGCCCGACCAGAGCCAGCGGGCGGTCTTCGAGGAGTCGATCCGCGACGGGCTCAAGCGCGGCACGATGCTGATGTTCGCCCACGGCTTCAACATCCACTTCAACCAGGTGGTGCCGCCGCCGGACGTCGACGTGGCGATGATCGCGCCCAAGGCGCCGGGGCACGTCATGCGCGATCTCTTCACCCAGGGGCCCGGGGTGCCCGCGCTCGTCGCCGTCCAGCAGGACGTGACCGGCAAGGCGCGCGATCTCGCGCTGGCCTACGGCAAGGGCGTGGGCTGCACGCGGGCCGGCGTGATCGAGACGACCTTCAAGGAGGAGACGGAGACCGATCTCTTCGGGGAGCAGACGACCCTGTGCGGCGGCGTCTCCCACCTCATCAAGGCCGCGTTCGAGACGCTGGTCGAGGCCGGCTACCAGCCGGAGGTCGCGTACTTCGAGTGCATGCACGAGATGAAGCTCATCGTGGACCTGTTCTACCAGGGCGGCCTCAAGTACATGCGCTACTCCGTGTCCGACACGGCCGAGTACGGCGACTACACCCGCGGCCCGCGCGTCGTCTCGGAGGACACCAAGGCCGAGATGAGGCGGATCCTCGGCGAGATCCAGTCGGGGCAGTTCGCCCGCGAGTGGGTGCTCGAGAACCAGGCCAACCGCGCCGGCTTCCTCGCGATGCGCCGGCGGGACGCCGACCACCCGATCGAGGAGGTCGGCCAGCGGCTCCGGGCGATGATGTCCTGGATCAAGCCGCCCCGGATGTGATGAGACTGCCCGTCGCCCGCGAGGGATGGCCGTTCATCGCGATCCCGGGGGCGGTGGCCCTCGCCCTCACGCTCCTCGGTCGCCGTCGGCTGGCCGCGCCCTTCGCGGCGGCGTCGCTCGCGTCCCTCGGGTTCTTCCGGGACCCGGACCGGGCGATCCCGCACGTGGCCCGGGGCGTGCTGGCGCCGGCCGACGGCCGGGTGACGGCGGTGGAGCAGTGCGACGACCCGTTCGTGGGGCCGGCGGTGCGGGTGGCGATCTTCCTCTCCCCCCTGGACGTACACGTGAACCGCGCGCCGGTGACGGGCGTCGTCTCCGACGTGCTCTACACGCCGGGCCGCTTCCTCGCCGCCTACGATCCGGCCGCGGGCGAGGTGAACGAGCGGTGCACCATCCGGATCCGGGGCGAGAACGCGCGGGTGGCGGTGGTGCAGGTCGCCGGCGCGGTGGCGCGCCGCATCGTGTGCCGGGTCGGCCCCGGCGACAAGCTCGCCGCGGGGGACCGCATCGGCATGATCCGGTTCGGCTCGCGGACCGACTGCCTGATGCCGCGCGGCACGGAGGTCACCGTCCAGCCGGGGGACCACGTGACGGGCGGCATCCACGTGATCGGGGTGCTGCCGTGATCCGGCGGCACGGGAGCAAGCGGCCCCGGCGCCGGCCCTGGCAGGAGCTGCGGGAGCGCCGGGGGCAGGGCATCTTCCTGCTCCCGAGCCTGCTCACGACCGGGAACCTGTTCTGCGGGGTCTTCGCCCTCGTCCTCAGCCTGGAGGGCCGCTACACGGAGGCGGCCCTCGCCGTGTTCGTGGCCATGGTCATGGACCTGCTCGACGGCCGGGTGGCGCGGCTCATGAAGGCGACCAGCCAGTTCGGCGTCGAGTACGACTCCCTGGCCGACGTCGTCTCGTTCTGCGTGGCGCCCGCCTTCCTGCTCTACGCGTTCGCCCTGCGCGACCTCGGGCGGGCGGCCTGGTTCGGCGCGTTCCTGTTCGTGATCTGCGGGGCGCTGCGGCTGGCCCGCTTCAACGTGCACACGGGGTCCGTCGACCGTCGCTTCTTCGTGGGGCTCTCCACGCCGGCGGCGGCGGGCGTCGCCGTGTCCGCCGTCGTGCTGCTGCAGGGCGAGGAGCTGACGCGGCCCATCCGGGCGGGCCTCGCCGTGATGGCGTACGTCCTCGCGCTCCTCATGGTCTCGACCTTCCGCTACTGGTCGTTCAAGGAAGTGGACTTCGCGCGGCGCCGGCCGGGAGAGACCCTCCTCGTCGTCGTGCTGGGGCTCATGATCATCGCGACCAAGCACGAGATCTTCCTCTTCGTCGTCTTCGCCACGTACGCGCTCTCGGGCCCGGTGCGGCGGCTCGTGGTCGGGCGGACCGCGCCCGCCGTCGAGCCGGCGCCGGGCAAGGACTCGCACTAGGGGGTATCACATGGACCGCGTCGTCATCTTCGACACCACGCTCCGGGACGGCGAGCAGGCGCCCGGCTTCTCGATGAACACGATGGAGAAGCTCGAGATGGCCCGGCAGCTGGCCCGGCTGAACGTCGACGTGATCGAGGCCGGGTTCCCGATCTCGTCGGACGAGGACTTCGAGGCCACCCGCGAGGTCGCCCGCCAGGTCGGTACCCTGGAGGGCGCGCCGGTCATCTGCGGCCTCTCGCGCGTGGGCCTGGGCGACATCGACCGGTGCTGGGAGGCGGTGAAGTACGCCCGCCGGGCCCGCATCCACACGTTCGTCGCCACCTCCGACATCCACCTCAAGTACAAGCTGCGGAAGTCGCGGGCCGAGGTCCTCAAGGCCGCCGAGGAGGCGGTGCGGCACGCCCGCGCGTACTGCGAGGACGTGGAGTTCTCCCCGGAGGACGCCTCGCGGTCGGACTTCGACTACATGTGCGACGTGCTGGACGCCGTCATCGGCGCCGGCGCCCGCACCATCAACATCCCGGACACGGTGGGCTACGCGATCCCCCGCGAGTGGGGCGAGCGGATCGCCCGCATCCAGGAGCGGCTGGCGCGCCACGCCGGCCGGTACGTCCTCTCCGTCCACTGCCACAACGACCTCGGGCAGGCGGTGGCCAACTCCCTCAGCGCGATCGTGCAGGGCGCCCGCCAGGTGGAGTGCACCATCAACGGGATCGGCGAGCGGGCGGGCAACGCCTCGCTCGAGGAGATCGTGATGGCCCTGCGCACCCGCAAGGACCTCTTCGGGGTCGACACCCGGGTGCGCAGCGAGGAGATCTTCCGGACCTCCCGGCTGCTCTCGCACATCACCGGCGTGCACGTGCAGCCGAACAAGGCGATCGTCGGCGAGAACGCCTTCGCCCACGAGGCGGGGATCCACCAGGACGGCGTGCTCAAGGAGAAGCTCACCTACGAGATCATGCGGCCCGAGGACATCGGGCGGCCGTCCAACAAGCTGGTCCTCGGCAAGCACTCCGGCCGCCACGCGCTCGCCGCCCGGCTCAAGGACCTGGGCTTCGATCTCGCCGGGCCCGACCTCGACCGGGCCTTCAAGGCCTTCAAGGACCTCGCCGACCGCAAGAAGGAGGTCTACGACGAGGACCTGATGGCGATCGTCACGGACGAGGTGACCCAGGCGGAGGCCGCGTACGAGCTGGAGTATTTGCACTTCATCAGCGGCACCGGGGTGGTGCCGTCGGCGACGGTGAAGCTGCGGAGGGACGGCGCATCGTTCCAGGAGTCGGGGGTCGGCGACGGCCCGGTCGATGCGGTCCTGGCCGCCATCGACGCGATCACCGGCGTCAAGGGGCGGCTCCTGGACTTCGCGCTGCGCGCGGCCACCGGGGGCAAGGACGCCATCGGCGAGGTGGCGGTCAAGGTCGACTTCGACGGCACGGTGGTGTCGGGCAAGGGCGCCTCGACCGACGTCATCGAGGCGAGCGCCCGCGCGTACCTCTCCGCGCTCAACCGCCTCGTCCGGCAGGGCGGCCAGCGGGTCAGCAAGGAAGTCGGCCCCTGAGACGACCTCCCGGGCGATGATGGTGGCGGGCGGCGGCGCCGACGCGCCGCCCGGACGATGCGGCTGACGCCCACGGCGTGGCCGGAAGGGAGCGAGCATGGCGACGTACCGGATCGCCGTCCTGCCCGGGGACGGCATCGGCCCGGAGGTGACCCCCGAGGCGATGCGCGTCCTGGCCGCGGTGGCCAAGGGGGCGGGCGTCTCCCTCGAGTTCGAGCAGGCGCTCGTCGGCGGCGCGGCCATCGACACCGCCGGCGAGCCGCTGCCGGCGGCCTCGATGGCCCTCTGCCAGCAGGCGGACGCGATCCTCTTCGGCGCCGTGGGGGGACCCCGGTGGGACGACCTGCCGCCCGAGCGGCGACCCGAGCGCGGGCTGCTCGCCCTGCGCAAGGAGCTCGACCTCTTCGCCAACCTGCGCCCGGCCCGGTGCTTCCCGATGCTGGTGGACGCCTCGCCGCTCAAGCGATCCGTCGTCGAGGGTACCGACCTCATGGTCATCCGCGAGCTGACGGGAGGCCTGTACTTCGGCGAGCCGCGCGGGGTCGAGCGGTTCGCCGACGGCGGCGCCCGGGCGATCAACACCATGGCCTACACGTCGCGGGAGATCGAGCGGGTGGCGCGGATGGCCTTCGAGGTCGCCCGGAAGCGGCGCCGGCGGCTCGCCTCCGTCGACAAGGCCAACGTGCTCGTCGTCTCCCAGCTCTGGCGCGAGATCGTGACCCGGGTCGGCCGGGAGTTCCCCGACGTGACGCTGGAGCACGTCCTCGTCGACAACGCGGCCATGGCTCTCGTGCACCGGCCCACCCAGTTCGACACCCTCGTCACCGAGAACACGTTCGGCGACATCCTGTCGGACGAGGCGGCCATCCTCGCCGGCTCGATGGGCATGCTGCCGTCGGCGTCGATCGGCGGCAAGGTCGGTCTCTACGAGCCGGTCCACGGCACCGCCCCCGACATCGCGGGCAAGGGCGTCGCCAACCCGATCGCGGCGATCCTCTCGGCGGCGATGCTCCTGCGGTACTCTCTGGACATGGCGGGCGCGGCCGATCGCGTGGAGGCGGCGGTGGAGCGCGTGCTGGGGCAGGGGCACCGCACGGCGGACATCGCCCGCCCCGGCGAAAAGACGCTCGGCACGCGCGAGATGGGAGACCTCGTCGTGCGCGAGGTGGAGGCCGGAGCCTGATGGGCGCGGGGGTGACCGTCGCCGTCGTCGGCGCCACCGGGGCTGCCGGCCAGACCACCCTGCGGATCCTCGAGGAGCGCAAGTTCCCCGTGCGCGAGCTGCGCTGCTTCGCCTCCGAGCGCTCGGTCGGCACGACCGTGACGTTCCACGGCGAGCCGATCCCCGTCCGCCGCGTCGAGCCCGCGGCGTTCCGGGGGGTGGAGATCGCCCTGTGCTCGGCCGGCTCCGCCCAGTCGCGCGAGTTCGCGCCCATGATCGTCGCCCAGGGGGCGGTCGTCGTCGACAAGTCGAACGCCTTCCGCATGGATCCGGCGGTGCCGCTGGTCGTGCCCGAGATCAACGCCCACGCGGCCCGGCAGCACCGCGGCATCGTGGCCTCGCCCAACTGCACCACCATCGTGACCGTGATGCCCCTCAAGCCCCTGCACGACGCGGCCCGCCTCCGCCGCGTGGTGGCCACCAGCTACCAGGCCGTCTCCGGCGCGGGCGTCAACGGCATCGAGGAGCTCCGCCGGCAGACGCTGGCGTGGGCGCAGGGCGAGCCGATCGTCCCGCGGTTCTTCGCGCACCAGATCGCCTTCAACCTGATCCCGGCCATCGACCGGTTCGGCGACGACGGCTACACCGGCGAGGAGATGAAGCTCGTCCACGAGACGCGCAAGATCCTCGAGGTCCCCGACCTGCTGGTGGCGCCGACGACGGTCCGCGTCCCCGTGTTCACCTGTCACTCCGTGGCCGTCAACGCGGAGACCGAGGCCCCGGTCACCGTGGCCCGCGCGCGGGAGCTCTTCGCCGGGTTCCCGGGACTCCGGGTCTGCGACGAGCCGGCCGCGCAGCGCTATCCGATGCCGGTGACGGTGGAGGGGCAGGACGACTGCTTCGTCGGCCGGATCCGCGCGGACCTCTCGCACCCGCGCGCCCTCAGCTTCTGGGTCGTGGGCGACCAGCTGCGCAAGGGCGCGGCCACGAACGCCGTGCAGATCGCGGAGCTGCTGCTCCGGTCATAGGGCGACGGCCGCGCCTGCCGACCGTCGCACCTTCCGCCTGGTCGTCGCCTACGACGGCACGGGGTATCGCGGCTGGCAGCGCCAGCCCGACGCGCGCACCATCCAGGGGGCGCTCCTCGACGCCGCCCGGCCGCTCTTCGCCGGGGCGATCCGGCTGGGAGGTGCCAGCCGCACCGACGCCGGCGTGCACGCCCTCCGCCAGACCGCGGCCGTCACCGGCACCACCGCCCTCCCGCCGGCGACGCTCAGGGCGGCGCTCAACGCGCGGCTCCCCCCGGAGATCCGGGTGGGCGAGGTGGCCGAGGCGCCGGCCGGGTTCGACGCCCGCCGGCAGGCGCGTGGTAAGCGCTACGCCTACGTGATCGACAACGCCCCGGTGCCCTCGCCGCTGCTCCGCCGCGTGGCCTGGCACGTCCCGGCGCCGCTCGACGCCGCGGCCATGCGCGCGGCGCTGGCCCCGCTGCGCGGCCTCCACGACTTCAGCGCCTTCTGCGCCGCGCCGGGCCGCGAGGCCGGGCCCCTCTGCCGCGTGCGCGCGCTCCACGTGGTGCGCCGGCGCGCCCGGCTGGCCGTCCTCGTGTCCGCCGACCGGTTCCTGCACCACATGGTGCGCAACATCGTGGGCAGCGCGGTGGAGGTGGGCCGTGGCGCGCGGGCGCCGGCCTGGCTGGCCGAGGTCCTGGCCGGGGGCGACCGCCGGCGCGCCGGCCCCACCGCCCCGGCGCACGGGCTCCTGCTCGTCCGCGTCCTGTACTGAGCCTCGCCCCCGTCCGCGGACCGTCGGGGCTACAATCGGGCATGCGCACGTACCTGCGCGTCAAGGGCGAGCGCGCCGACGAGGTCACCGGCGAGGTCGTGCGCGAGCAGCCGCTGGCCCTGGTCGTCAACGGCGAGCGCTTCGTCACGCTCCTCTGCTCCCCGATCGGCCTGGAGGCTCTCGTCGTCGGCTACCTGTGGATGGAGAAGGTCATCGCCGACACGGCGGAGATCCGGAGCCTGGAGGTGTCGCCGGTCGACGGGCGAGCTGAGGTCACCCTGGCCGGGCCGGTCACCTTGCCCACCGAGCGGATCCTCACGTCCGGGTGCGGTGGCGGCATCACGTTCCGGATCGATCACCGGCTCTTCCCGCGCCTCGTCTCCACGCTCCGGGTCCGGCCTCCGCAGCTCGCGGCCGGCATGAAGGCGCTCTTCGGCGCCGCCGTCCACTACCAGCGCTCGCGCGGCATCCACGGCGCCGCGCTGTTCGACGGCGAGCAACTGCTCGTCGTCGCCGAGGACGTCGGCCGGCACAACGCCGTCGACAAGGTGAAGGGCGAGGCGCTGCTGCGCGGCATCCCGACGGAGGATCGCGTGCTGCTCTCGACCGGGCGCATCTCCTCGGAGATGCTGCTCAAGGCCGCGCGGATGGGGGTCCCCCTCGTGGCCTCCCGGACGTCCCCGACGGAGATGGCCGTGGCCCTGGCCGAGCAGCTCGGCGTCACGGTCTGCGGCTACGTACGGCCGGACGGGCTCAACCTCTACGCGGGCGACACCCTCCTGGTGGGGGCGGTCCAGTCGGCCCAGCATGGCTGACCGTCCTGGCTCTGACGGTCCGCCCGAGCGCGCGGGTCGACGCCGGTTCAAGGACCGCAGCGATCCCGCCGTCGACCTGCTCCGGGAGGCTCTGGCCAGCCTCGGGAGCGACCGCGCGGCCGTCGAGCGGGCCCTCGGTGCTCTCACGCGACTCTACAATCCGCTCGTCGATGCCCCGGTGGTGGACCTGGACACCCGTCGCCGCGTGATG
>JAICGY010000029.1 GCA_025922915.1 Candidatus Methylomirabilota bacterium
AGCGTGGGGCTGCGGGCGGTGGGCGTGCCCGGCACGCTGGCGGCCTGGTGCGAGATGCTCGCGCGTCACGGGACGCTCGACCTGCCGACCGTCGTGGCGCCGGCCCTGCGGCACGCCGAGCGTGGCTTCCGCGTCACCTCCTATCTCCACGAGTGCATCGCGGAGTCGGCGGCCGACCTCGCGCGGTTCCCCGAGAGCGCGCGCGTGTTCCTGCCCGGCGGCGCGCCGCTCCCCCCGGGCGCCCTGCTCGTGCAGGGCGACTACGCGGCCACCCTCCGCGCGATCGCGGCGGAGGGCCCGAGGGTTCTCTACGGCGGCGCGCTGGGCCGGCGGGTCGTGGAGCACATGGACCGGGCCGGCGGCCTCCTGACGCTGGACGACCTGGCTCGCTACCGGACCGTGGAGCGCGCGCCCGTGCGCGGCACCTACCGCGGCCTCGAGATCGCCGGCTGCCCGCCCCCCACGGGCGGCGGCATCCACCTGATCCAGATGCTGAACCTCCTCGAGGGCTACGACGTCCGCGACCTCGGCTACGGGACCGTCGACGGCATCCATCTCCTCGCGGAGGCGATGAAGATCGCGTTCGCCGACCGGGCGGCGGCCACGGGGGATCCGGCATTCGTCGACGTGCCCGTCGCCCGGCTCGTCGCGAAGGACTACGCGGCCGCCCGGCGCGGCGCGATCGACATGGGCAAGGCCGGGGCGCACACGGCCGGCGTCGGCGCCGGCGCGCCCCACACGACCCACGTGACCGTGGCCGACGTCGACGGCAACGTGGTGGCGGCCACGCAGACGATCAACAACCTCTTCGGCGCGAAGGCGATGGTGCCGGGCACGGGCATGCTCCTGAACAACACGATGGCTCTCTTCGACCCGCACCCGAACCAGACGCTCTCCGTCGCGCCCGGCAAGCGCATGACGAGCTCCATGGCGCCGACCATCGTGCTGCGCGAGGGACGGCCCGTGCTCGCGCTCGGCCTGCCCGGCGGCGTACGCATCTTCGCCTCGGTGCTGCAGGCGCTCGTCAACCTCGTCGACCACGGCATGTCGCTGCAGGAGGCGGTGGAGGCGCCCCGCGTCTGGACCCAGGGGCAGGAGCTCGAGGTCGAGACCGCGGTGGCCGAGGCCGTGCGCGCCGCGCTCGCGGCGCGCGGCCACGAGGTCGTGCCCGTCGCGCACGTGGCCGGCGGCATGGGCGCGATCGCGCTCGCCGACGACGGCACGCTCACCGGCGCCTCCTGCTGGCGCGCCGACGGCAGCCCGGTCGGCATCGGCGGCGGGTATGCCCGCCGCGGCATCCGGTTCTGGCCCGACGCTCGTCGTGGCCCTTCGGGAGAAGCGACGAATGTCTAACTCGAGCCCCACCGCCCTGCTGCTCAACGTGGGGCACGCCATGGACCACCTCTTCCTCCTCATCTTCGCCACGGCGGTCGCGGCCATCGCGGCCGACTGGGGCATGGTGTGGGAGGACCTCATGCCGTACACGGTCGGCGCCTTCGCGATGTTCGGGCTCGGCTCGCTGCCGGCGGGGCGGCTCGGGGACCTGTGGGGCCGCCGCGCCATGATGGTGGTGTTCTTCCTCGGGATGGGGGTGTCGGGCCTGCTCATCGCGACCGCGACGGGCGTCTGGCACCTCGCGGTCGCCCTGACGCTCATGGGCGTCTTCGCGTCGATCTACCACCCCGTCGGCATCCCGATGCTGGTCCAGGGCGCGAGCCGGCCGGGCTTCGCCATCGGCGTGAACGGCCTCGCCGGCAACCTCGGCATCGCGGCCGCCGCGATCCTGACGGGATTCCTCGTGAAGTTCTTCGGCTGGCGCATGGCCTTCGCCGTCCCCGCCGTGCTCGCCCTCGTGTGCGCGGCGCTCTTCCTCGCCGTGGTGCCCCGCGAGACGGTGGCGCCGGCCCGGCGGCCGAGATCCCAGGCGGAGCTCCCGCGCTCGATCATGGCGCGCGCGCTCGCGATCATGACCCTCACCTCGGTCTCGAGCAGCCTCATCTTCAACTTCACGACGAACGGCAACGGCCAGTTCCTCGCCGAGCGGCTGCGCGGGGTGATCGACGATCCCGCCACCCTGGGGGCGCTGCTGGCCGCCGTCTACACGGTGGCGTCGCTCGCCCAGCTGGTCGTCGGCAAGCTGATCGACCGCTATCCGCTCAAGCGGATCTATCTGCCCATCGCGGCCGCCCAGGTGCCGCTCTTCCTCCTCGCCGCCCACGCGCAGGGCTGGACGCTCTACCTCCTCGTCCTCGCGTTCATGATCTTCGTCTTCGGCGCGATCCCCTTCGTGGACGCGATGATCGTGCAGTACGTCGACGACCGGATGCGCTCCCGGGTGGCCGGCATCCGGCTGGCGGTCGCCTTCGGGATGAGCTCCACCGCGGTCTACCTGCTGGGTCCCACCGTCAAGGCAGCGGGCTTCTCCACGCTCCTCCTGGCGATGGCGGTCATCGCCGGGGTGACGACCGTCTTCGTCTCGCTGCTGCCCGGCCGCCCGCGGACGGCGGCGGCCACGGTGGCGCCGGCGCCGGTGCAGGCCGGGTAGCCGGGCCCGTCCCGCGCGTCGTGGACGTCTCCTGCGCGTTCCCGCCCGTCCCGAGCACGCCGGACCACGTCGCGCTGGCGGAGCGGCTGGGCTACCGGCGGGCGTGGGTGTACGACACGCCCGCGCTCCAGCTCGACGTGTGGATGACGCTCGCCCGCGCGGCCGAGCGGACGCGTCGCATCGAGCTGGGCCCGGGCGTGCTGATCCCGAGCCTGCGCCACGTGCTGGTCACGGCCGCCGCCGTGGCGACGCTCGTCGACCTGGCGCCCGGGCGCGTCAACGTGGGTGTCGGCTCGGGCTTCACCGGGCGCCTGGCGATGGGACAGCGGCCGAATCCCTGGACGGTCGTCGCTCGCTACGTCCGGGACCTGCGCGCGCTCCTCGCCGGCGAGGTGGTCGAGGTCGAGGGCGCCCCCACCCGGCTCCTCCACGGTCCCGGCCAGGCGCCGCCCCGGCCCATCCGCGTGCCGATCGTGATCGGCACCGGCGGGCCCAGGGGCGAGCGCGTGGCCCGCGAGCTGGGCGACGGCATCTTCACGGTCGTTCCGGTTGCCGGCTTCGCCTGGGCCACGCTCCTCACGTTCGGCACCGTGCTGGACCCGGGCGAGTCCCTCGACAGCGAGCGCGTGCTCCTGGCCGCCGGGGCCGGCGCGGGCGTCGTCTTCCACCGCGCGTACGACCTGCCGGGCGCGCCCGGGCGCCCGGGCCTGGGCGACCTGCCCGGCGGCGGCCGCTGGCGGGCCGCCATCGAGGCGTTCCCTGCGCGCGAGCGGCACCTGCACACGCACCGTGGGCACCTGACCTACCCCAACGACATCGACCGCACGGTGCTGACCGGCGACGTCATCCGCCGCTTCACGTTCACCGGCGAGCCGGCGGCGCTGCGGCAGCGCATGGACGAGCTGGCGGCCCGGGGCGTGACGGACATCGCCTACCAGCCGGCCGGGCCCGACATCCCGCGCGAGCTCGCGGCCTTCGCGCGGATGGCCGGCCTGAAGGAGAGCGCATGACGTCGGGCGCGCGGCGCCGCTACGAGGAGAAGGCGGCCGCCTTCCGCGCCCTGCACGCGCGGCCGGGAGCCTTCGTCATCCCCAACCCGTGGGACGCGGGCACCGCCCGCCTCCTGGCCGCGCTTGGCTTCGAGGCGCTCGCCACGACCAGCCTCGGCCTGGCGAACACGCTCGGGCGCCCCGACGGCGCCGGCGCGGTCAGCCGCGAGGAGGTCCTGGCGAACTGTCGGGCGATCGCGGAGGCGACGGACCTGCCGGTCAACGCCGATCTCGAGAACGGCTATGCCGACGAGCCGGAGGCCGCCGCCGAGATGATCCGGCTCGCCGCCGAGGCGGGGGTCGTCGGCGGCTCCATCGAGGACGCGACGGGCGATCCGCGGCGCCCGATCTACGACTTCGACCTGGCCGTCGCCCGCGTGCGAGCGGCGGTGGCGGTGGCGCACGCGCTGCCGGGGCCCTTCACGCTGACGGCGCGCGCGGAGAACTTCCTCCACGGACGGCCCGACCTCGACGACACCATTCGCCGGCTGCAGGCGTTCGAGGCGGCCGGCGCCGACGTGCTCTACGCGCCCGGGGTGCGCGACCTCGCCACGATCCGGGCCGTCACGGCCGCGGTGGGCAAGCCCGTCAACGTGGTCATGAGCGCGGCGGATCCGTCGCTCACCGTCGCCCAGCTCGCCGAGGCCGGCGTCAAGCGCATCAGCGTGGGCGGCGCCCTCTCGCGGCTGGCGCTCGCCGCCTTCCTGCGGGGCGCCCGGGAAATGCGGGAGAACGGTTCGTTCGCCTGGGTGCGCGAGACGGTGGCGAGCCGGGATCTGCGGGAGGGGTTCGAGCGCGGACGCGCGACGACCTGACCGACCGAGCCGGGACCGCGCGCCTCAGCGCGGCGGCGGTTCCGCGATCTCGCGCGCCGCCCCCGTCAGCTCCACGATGTGGAGCCCGGCGCCCGCGCGATCCGCGAGATAGACGTAGCCCCGGTCGTCCACCTCGACGTTGTTCGTCTGGATGGCCGCGGCGCCGGGGGGCGCGACCGGGATGAAGAAGGCCACCTCCGTCGGCCGGAACGGATCGCGGATGTCGACGACGCGCACGCCGGCGTTGAAGTAGGCCACCAGGACGAGCTTCCGGTAGAACCGGGGGCTCATGGACCAGCTCACCGAGTGCGCCCCGAAGCGGCCGCCCCGGCCGCAGAAGCCTCCGCTCGACTCCGGCACCTGGAACGTGGCGATCGGGAACGGTGTCGCCTCGACGGTCACGTCCACGAGGAACACCGGGTGGTGCGCCTCCTGGCACCCGGCCGCCAGCGACTCCGAGACGAGGACGACGATGTCGCGCACCCGGTGGTCGCGGAACCGGCGGTACTCCGGGACCTCGATCCCGAGGACCGGCCACGCCGTGTGGCCGCCCCAGAACGGCGGCATGTCGAGCCGGCTCACCTGCGGATATTCGAGCTGGGCCCGCGTCGGCCGCACGGCGTCGAAACCCACGCCGGGCGCGCCGGCGAGCAGCCGGTCGCGGTCGACGATCTGGAGGACGCCGTGGGAGCCGGTCCCGTAGGCCAGGTAGAGCCGCGCGCCGAGGGCGGTGGCCTCGTGGAGCCCGGGCGGCACCGGGCCGGTCGCGCCGGGCTCCTGGCCGGGGAGGCCGAAGTTGCGGACCAGCCTCGGGGCGGCGGGATCGCCCAGGTCGAACACCTGTAGCATCCGGTCCGTGCGCCACCCGGACGGGCGGCCGTCGGAGACGAGGTAGGCGAGGCCCGTCGCGCAGTCCCACCAGTTCTTGTGCGTGGAGGCGAGCCCGCCCTGGACGGTCGAGACCATGGCCGGCCGGCCCGGCTCGCTCACGTCCCAGATCTCGTGCGACCGGTTGCCGTTGGTCCGGAGCAGGTAGGTGCGCGCGCGGTCCGCGCGGGGCAGGGCGCGGCCGTCACAGACCTGGACCATCTGCGCCTGGCGCTCGCCGTCGTGCGCCGGCAGGTGATGGCGATAGACCGGGCGCGCGGGATCCGTCACGTCCACGATCGACGTCCCGTTCGGCTCCACCGCCCCCGTGAGGGCGTTCCGTGCCGCGCCGGCGTGGTGGCCGACGTAGGCGATCACGCGCCCGTCCTGCCGGTGGGGCAGCGGCTGGTAGGCAGGACGCCCCTGGAGGTCGTGGTGGCCGACCAGCCGCATGTTGCGCTGCTCGGCGCCGCGGCCGCCTCCGTGGTCCCCGGGCGCGGGTGCCTGCGACAGGGCGGCGGCGCACCACGCCAGGACGCCGAGACCGACGGTGCCGGCCCCCACCACCGCGCGACGCGAGCGCAGCCGGACGCGCACGAGGGAGCCCGGCCGGGAGCGGGTCAGCGCCCCGCGACGAGCGCGGCCATCCGCTCGCGCGTCGCCGCGTCCGGCAGCGGGCCGGTGCCCGCCTTCATGTTGTCGACCAGGTGCTCCGGCTTGCTCGTCGCCGGGATGGCACACGTGACCGCCGGGTGGGCCAGGATCCACTTCAGGAAGAACTGTGCCCAGCTCGCACAGCCGATCTCGGACGCCCAGGGCGGCAGCGGCGTGCCGCGCACGCGACGGAAGAGGCCGCCCTCCGAGAAGGGGCGGTTCACCAGCACGGCCACGTTCCGGTCGCGGGCGAGAGGCAGGATGCGCCGGTCCGCCTCGCGCTCGCCCAGCGAGTAGTTGACCTGCAGGAAGTCCAGCGGCTCGCTCCGCAGCACCCGCTCGAGCTCGTCGTAGGCGCCCGAGGTGTAGTGGGTGACACCGAGGTAGCGGATGCGCCCGGCCTGCTTCCACTCGCGCAGGGTGCGCAGGTGCGTGCGCCAGTCGAGCAGGTTGTGGATCTGCAGCAGGTCGAGCCGGGGCGCCCGCAGGCGGCGGAGCGACTGCTCCATCTGCGCGATGCCGGCCGCGTGCCCGCTCGTCCAGACCTTGGTCGCCAGGAACAGCGTGTCGAGGATGCCGAGCTCCGTCCCCAGGTCGCCCACGACCGACTCGGCCGTTCCGTACATGGGCGACGAGTCGACCACGCGGCCGCCGAGCGCCGCGAACCGACGCAGCACCTCGCGGAGCGGGTCGCGCTCGGCCGGCCCGCCACCCACGTCGAACGTGCGCCACGTCCCGAGGCCGATGGCGGGGATCGTCTCGCCGCTGGCCGGGATCGGCCGGGCGAGCAGCGCGGGCTCCGCCGCCGCGCGTCCCGGGCCACCCGCCGCCGCCGCGCCGGCGGCCATCAGGCGCAGCACCGCGCGCCGCGAGAGCGGCTCACGCTGCACCTCGCACGCTCCTCCCTGCCGGCCGCGCCGATCCCGTGTCCACTCGCCGCGCCTCCTGCCGCCGTCCCAGCGCCCGTAGCCGCGCCCGCCGCGCGTCAGCGATGGTCGTCGGCGCTGTCGACGGGCTCCCAGCCGAGGACCTCGCGCGCGTGCGCGAGGTCGCGATAGCCGCTGCGGTTGCGCGAGGTGACGTAGAAGACGTCGAAGCGGAGGTCGGGGGGCGCGTCCAGGCAGGCTCCGATCATCCGGGCGATGTCGCGCTGGCTGCACCAGACGGCGAAGTCCCGCGTCGCCTTGGGCCGGTCCCCGGCGTGCACGGCGCCGATACGCAGGCAGAGCACCGAGAGGCCGTGGGCGTCGGCGTAGTGCCGTCCCAGCGCCTCGCCCCAGACCTTGCTGCAGCCGTAGAGGCCCGAGGGACGCACCGGGCTCTCGTGCGTCAGCACGGGCGGCGGGGCGATCTCGGCCGCCCGGCCCTCCACGAGGCTGCGGTAGGGCTCGTCGCGCTCGATCGCGCTGATCGTCGCCCCGCTCGAGGCATAGACCACTCGCGGGACGCCGGCGCGGCGGGCCGCCTCGAGCACGTTGTAGGCACCGACGACGTTGCCGCGCAGGTAGTCCTCGAACGTGGCGCTCGAGCCGACCACCGCCGCGAGGTGCACGACGGCCTGCGCGCCCGCGAACGCGGGCTGGATCGCTTCGAGATCCGCGATGTCCGCACGATGCCACGCCACCCCGGCCGGCCCCGGCCGGCGCCCGAGCCCGCGCAGCTCGTAGCGATCGCTCAGATGCGTCCGGAGGGCGCCGCCGATCAGTCCGCCGAGACCGGTGACGAGCACGGTGGGCCTGGCCATGGCGACCGAGTGTACGCGGGCCCCGGCGTGCGCGCCACCGGCGGCCGCGATGCTACCCTACCGGCGGAGGACGCCATGACGGTCGAGCCGGTCCCGGAGCCCCGTCCCGACGCCATGCCGGAGACGCGCGGCCTGAACTTCTACCACGTCGACCCCAATCTGGCCTTCGTCTGCTCCACCGTGATGGCGCCCGACGTCCTCGACCGGGCGCGTCCCCTGCTCGACGAGATGGGAGAGGTGGCGGGTGGCGAGCTGGACGCGCTTGCCGACCTCGCCGACAGGAACCCGCCCGTGCTGCGCACCCACGACGCCCGCGGGGTCCGCGTGGACGAGATCGTCGCGCACCCGGCCTACGAGGCGATGGAGCGGCTCGCCTTCGAGCGCTTCGGCCTCGCCGCGATGTCGCATCGCGAGGGCGTCCGCGGCTGGCCGGGGCGTGCCCCGCACGCCGTGAAGTACGCGCTCTCCTACCTCTTCGCCCAGTCGGAGTTCGGGCTGCTCTGTCCCGTCTCGGTCACGGACTCCACGAGCCGGGTGCTGCGCTGGTTCGCCAGCGAGGAGCTCAGGTCGGCCGTCCTGCCCCGTCTCACCGCGACCGATCTCGAGTCGCTGTGGCAGGGTGCCCAGTGGATGACGGAGAAGACGGGGGGCTCGGACGTGGGGGCGTCCACGACCGTGGCCCGGCAGGACGGCGACGGCACCTGGCGCCTGTGGGGCGACAAGTGGTTCTGCTCGGTCGCGAGCGCCGGCGCGGCGCTGGCCCTGGCGCGCCCGGACGGCGCCCCGCCCGGCTCGCGCGGGCTCGCCATGTTCCTGGTCCCCAGGCGGCTGCCCGACGGCACGCGCAACGCCTGGACGCTCAACCGCCTCAAGGACAAGCTCGGCTCGCGATCGATGGCCACGGGCGAGGTCACGCTGGCCGGCGCCGTGGGGTACCCGGTCGGCGACCTCGCCCGCGGCTTTCACCAGATGATGGAGATGGTCAACGTCTCGCGCCTGTCCAACGCCATGCGGGCGGCGGGCATCATGCGGCGCTGCGTGCTCGAGTCCGTCGTGCACGCCCGGGCGCGCACGGCGTTCGGTCGCCCGCTGCTCGAGCTGCCGCAGCTCCGCCGCGACATCCTGGAGATGCTGCTCGACGCCGAGGCCGGCTGCTCCGTCGTCCTGAACGCCGCCGCCGCGCTCGACCGGGCCGACGCCGGCTCGGCCGAGGATCGGGCGCTCGTGCGCGTCGTGACCCCGCTGGCGAAGTACTGGCTGACGGCGCGCGCCCGGGTGGTCGCCGGCGAGGCCATGAACGTCCGGGGCGGCAACGGCTACGTCGAGGAGTGGGTGAACGCGCGCCTCCTGCGCGATTCCTACCTCGGCGCCATCTGGGAGGGCTCGACCAACGTCGTCGCCCTCGATGTCCAGCGGGCGCTCCTGAAGGACGGCTGCCTGGCGCCCCTGGCCAGCTTCGTGGAGCGCCGGCTCGACGGCGTCGCCGAGCGCGCCGCCAAGGCGTGGGCGGACGTGGTGGCCGCCACGCTGGCCGAGGTGCGCCGCCACGTCGGGGCGTGGGCGGTCATGGACCGCGCCGAGCGGGAGCTGGACGCCCGTCCGGTCGCCGACGCGCTCTACCACGCCCTCGCCGGCGCCCTCCTGCTCGCCGAGGGCCAGGCCCTTCGCGAGCGGAGCGGCAGCTTCCGCAAGTACCTGGCAGCCGCGCTGTATCTCCGGAAATGGCTGCGACCACCGGCGCCGCCGGCCTCGGTGTTCGGCCCGCGCGCGCTCGAGTGGCTGCCTGCCCTCGTCGACTGGAGCCCCGTCCCCGAGGATGCCGCCGCCCGTGAGGCGCCCGGCGCTTCCTGAGCGCCGCCCGGGGCGTCGCGCGCGGGGGGAACTTCTCCAGCCCCGGCCGGTCTAACCGTGCGAGAGGAGGCGGCGGACGAGCGGGACCTCGTGGCCCGGCTGCGGGCCGGCGACGCCGGCGCCTTCGAGGACCTCGTGCGGCGCTACCAGCACCGGGTCTTCGGCGTCGCCGTGCGGATGCTGGCCAGCGCCGCGGAGGCGGAGGAGATCGCGCAGGAGGTGTTCCTCAGGGTGCATCGCTCCATCGGCGAGTTCCGCGGGGAGGCCCGCCTGTCGACCTGGCTCTACGCGATCGCCTCGCGGCTGTGCCTGAACCGGCTCGCCACCGCCGACCGGCGGCGTCCGCGCGAGGGGGACGAGACGCTCCTGCGCCTGCCGAGCGGCGTCCCGGACGCGTCCGCCGTGCTCGAGCGCGGCGAGCTGGAGGCCGCGCTCCACGAGGCGATCGCCGGGCTGCCGGAGGACCGGCGGATCGTCGTGGTGCTGCGCGACCTGGAGGGCCTTGCGTACGAGGACATCGCGGTGGTCCTCGACCTCGAGCTCGGCACGGTGCGCTCGCGGCTGCACCGGGCGCGGCTGGAGCTGAAGGCGAAGCTCGAGCGGTTCCTGCCATGACGCACGACGAGGCGCGCGACCTGTTCTCCGCCCGCGCCGACGACGCGCTGACGGCCGCGGAGCGGCGGGGGCTCGAGGCCCACCTGGCCGCGTGCGCCGAGTGCCGGCGCGAGTGGGAGGGCTTCGCGCGGACGGTCGGCCTGCTGCGCGCCGTGGAGCCCGCCCGCGCCCCCACGGGCTTCGTGGACCGCACGCTGGCCGCCGCGGGGCGCGAGCCGTGGCCGGCACGGCTCTGGCGCCGGCTGTTCGTGCCGTGGACCGTGAAGCTGCCGCTCGAGGTCGCCGCCGCGCTCCTGGTCGCCGGGTTCGCCGTGCTGATCTACGAGCGCTCGCCCGAGCTCCAGCAGGCGGCGGGTCGGCGCGTCGCCGCTCCACCCGCCGCCGACGCCCTGCGAGAGGGTCAAGCCACCGGGCCCGCGAGCGAGTCAGGCACGCGCGCCCGGGAGCTCGCCGACGCGCCCCGCCCCTCGGGCGAGCTCGCGCGCGCCCCGCGCCCGCTCGCGACCGACCGCCTCGAGGCCCGGCGGAAGGCGGAGCGCCCACTGGCCGAGCCGAAGCGCGAGGCCGCGCCGGCGACCCGCGAGGCGCCACGGCGCGACGAGCCCGACGCCCGCGAATCGTCCGACGTCGCGGGGCTGTTCCGAAAGGAGCAGAGCGAGCGTGCCGCGGGCGAGCCGTCGCGTGACCAGGCGACGGCAGCGGCCCGCCAGGGGGAGTTGCCGGCCGCCGCCGTCCTCCGGCTCGCCACGGGCGATCCCGTGACAGCCGGGCGCGAGATCGAGGGGCTCGTGATGCGGCTCGGCGGCCGGGTCCTCGGTCGCCGGCAAACCGACGCCGGCCCGATCCTCGACCTCGCCGTGCCCGAAGCCGCCTGGCCCGAGCTGCGGCGCCAGCTCGGCGCCCTGGGCCCGCTCAGCCTCGAGCACGAGCCGGCCGGCACCGACGGGACCGTCCAGCTCAGCCTTCGCCTGGGCCGCTGACCCGGTCCGGCCGGCCCCCGGGCCCCGGCCGGGAACTTCCACACGGCTCCCCTGTCTAACCGGACGACAGCAGCGCCCCGCCGCATGCCGCGGCGCCGGACGCTGCGCGGCCACTCGTCTCCCGGGAGGGGAGCCCATGCGAAGGATCCTGGCGCTCACGCTGCTCGTCCTGCTCGCCGCGCCGTCGGCCGTGCCGGCCGCGACCACCACCGTCACCCGCGAGACCCAGCGCGACGTGATGCTCACCGTGTACAACGGCAACCTGGGGCTCGTGAAGGACGTGCGCGAGGTCCGGCTGCCGGCTGGCCTCGGCGAGGTGCAGTTCATGGACGTCGCGGCCCAGATCGACCCGACGACGGTGCACCTGAAGTCGCTCGCCGACGCCGGCGCGCTCCGCGTGCTCGAGCAGAACTACGAGTACGACCTCATCTCGAGCCAGAAGCTCATGGAGAAGTACGTCGGCCGGGTCGTTCGCCTCTACCTGGGCGACGGCACCTTCCACGACGCGAAGCTCCTGTCGACGAACGGCCCGGTGTTCGAGATCAACGGCCAGATCCATCTGGGCCACCACGGCCGGCTCGTGCTGCCCTCCCTGCCCGACAACCTCGTCTCGCGCCCCACGCTCGTCTGGCTGCTGCGCAACCGGCAGGCGGCCCCCCAGAGGGTCGAGGCCTCGTATCTCACGGGCGGGATCACGTGGAAGGCCGACTACGTGATGGTCGTGAACGGCGACGACACGCGGGGCGACCTGACGGGCTGGGTCACGATCGACAACAAGAGCGGCGCCACCTACGGCAACGCGGCGCTCAAGCTCGTGGCCGGCGACGTCAACCGGGCGCGCGACCCCCGGCGGGAGCGCCGCATGATGGACATCGCGGCGAAGGCCGCCAGCGTGCCGGAGGCCAGCCGCGACTTCCGGTCCGAGGGCTTCTTCGAGTACCACCTCTACACCCTCGACGGCCGCACCACGGTGAAGGACAACCAGACCAAGCAGCTGTCGCTCCTCGCCGCGAGCGAGGTGCCCGTCGTCCGCCACCTCGTCTACCACGGCGCCGCCGAGTACTACCGCAACCCCTGGGGCATGCCCGTCTCGAACCAGAAGGTGTCCGTCCTGCTCGAGATCAGGAACAGCAAGGAGCACCGGCTCGGCATCCCGCTGCCGAAGGGCAAGCTCCGCGTCTACAAGGCGGACGCCTCCGGCAGCCAGCAGTTCATCGGGGAGGACTGGATCGACCACACGCCGAAGGACGAGCGGGTGAAGATCAAGCTCGGCGAGGCCTTCGACGTCGTCGGCGAGCGCACGCAGAAGGAGTTCCGCAAGCTGGGAGCCGGGCTGTGGGAGGTGGAGTGGGAGATCGCCCTGCGCAACCACAAGAGGGAGGACGCCACCGTGACCGTGATCGAGCCCGTCCCCGGCGACTGGCAGGTGCTCCACAGCACCCACCGGTGGGACAAGCCCGAGGCGCACACGCTGCGGTTCTCTGTGGTCGTGCCGAAGGACGGTGCGGCCCGAATCGTCTACCGCGTCCGCATCCGCGGGTAGGTCGACACCCGCCCGCGTGCCGCCCCGCGGCGAGGCCGAGAAGCTCTCGCCAGGGGCGGGCACGCCCGAGTCAGGCGCGCACGGCGGAGGCGAGCAGGTGATCGAGGTAGGGGAACTTGATCGGCTTGGGCAGGTAGGAGAAGGCCCCGGCCTCGATCACCTCGCTGGCCACGCGGGTGCTGTCGCTGGCGGTGATGATGATGATCGGGATCGTCTTGTCCAGGGCGCGGATCGCGCGCAGGGCGTCGAGCCCGGTCATGCCCGGCATGGTGAAGTCCAGCAGCACGACCGCGGGGCGCTTGAACTGCACGGAGGTCAGCGCCTGCTCTCCGCTGACCACGGCGTCGATCTCCCAGCCCTGGGCGCCGTAGGTCTGGCGCAGGTAGCGGACGAGCATCTCCCGGATGGCGTGGTCGTCGTCGACCACCAGGATGCGCTTGGGGCTCGTCGTCACGCCGCTCACCATACTACCGTCCGGACCTCCCCGCAGCGTCACGATTTGGATGCGGTGCGCGTGGCCCGGTCGGCCCGTCACGCCCCGCCCCGGCGGGCCAGGAACTCCGGGCCGACCAGGATCTCTCGCGGCTTGGCGCCCTGGCCGGGACCGATGATCCGGTCCTGCTCCATCATGTCGATGAAGCGGGCGGCCTTCGGGTACCCCAGGCCCATGCGCCGCTGCAGGAACGAGATCGACGCCTGCCGCTGGCCGATCACGAGGTGGACGCAGTCCCAGTAGAGATTGTCGCGCTCGCCGTCCCCCTCCCCGGCGCCGAGGCCGTCGCCCTCGGCGGGCAGCACCACCTCCTCGTAGACGGCCGTCCCCTGCTTCCTCAGGAACTCGCACACGGCCTTGACCTCCTCGTCGGCCACCCAGGCGCCGTGCACGCGCATCTGCTTGTTGGCGCCGGGGGGCACGTAGATCATGTCGCCGCGCCCGAGCAGCTGCTCGGCGCCGTTGCCGTCGAGGATGGTCCGGGAGTCGACCTTGGAGGCCACCTGGAAGGCGATGCGGGTCGGGAAGTTGGCCTTGATGAGACCGGTGACGACGTCGACCGACGGCCGCTGGGTGGCGATGATCAGGTGGATGCCCACCGCCCGCGCGATCTGCGCCAGCCGCACCAGCGAGGTCTGCACCTCGCCCGCCGACACCATCATGAGGTCGGCGAGCTCGTCGACGACGACCACCCAGTACGGCAACCGCTCCTCCGGGGCGACCGCCTTGTTGTAGCCCTCGATGTTGCGCACCTGCCTGGCCTGCAGCGTCTTGTAGCGCTCGTCCATCTTGCCGACGATCCACCGCAGGCGCGCCGCCGCCTCCTTGGCGTCCGTCACGACCGGGGCCAGCAGGTGGGGGATGCCCTCGTAGACGGAGAGCTCGAGGCGCTTGGGATCGATCATCAGGAAGCGGACGTCGGCCGGCGTGGCCTTGTACAGGATCGAGCAGATCATCGCGCTCAGCCCCACCGACTTGCCGGCGCCCGTCGCCCCCGCGATGAGCAGGTGGGGCATGGCGGTGAGATCGGCCACCACGGGCGTGCCGTTGACGTCCTTGCCGAGCGCCAGCGGCAGCTTGCCCTTGGACTCGGCGAACTCGCCGGAGACGAAGATCTCCCGCAGGTACACGGTGGCCGGCTTGTCGTTCGGGACCTCGATGGCCACGGTGCCCCGGCCGGGGATCGGCCCCACGATGCGCACCGACGCCGCCTTGAGGGCCAGGGCCAGGTCGTCGGCGAGGTTGACCACCCGGCTGACCTTGATGCCGGCGGCCGGCTCGAACTCGTAGGCGGTGATCACGGGGCCCGGGCTCACCTGCACGATCCGGCCGTCGGCCTCGAAGTCCTGGAGCTTGCGGCGGAGGATCTCGGCGTTGTCCTGCAGCTCCCCGCGGGTGCGGGCGAGCTCGGAGGCCGGCGGGGCCTTGAGGAGCCCGACCGGCGGCAGCTGGAAGGACTCGGCGCCCCCCTTGCCGAAGTCGAACGTCTCCTGCCAGGCCAGGCCCTGCTCCATGAGCTTGCTCTTCGGCCGGCTGGGCTCGACGACGATCGGCGGCGGCAGCTCCGCCGGAAGCTCGAGCTCGGGCATCGCAGGCCCGGTCTCGATCTCGATCGGGGGCTCGGCGGCCGCGGGGCGGGGCCGGCGCACGCGCCGCAGGCGGGCCAGGCGCGTGACGGCCAGCCGGGCGACGGCCGCGTAGGAGGACTGCGTGACGAGGAGGACGCCGACGGGCACCGTGGCGATCAGCACCAGCCAGGTGCCGACCGCGCCGACCGAGGCCCGGAGGCTGGTCGCGACGAACCAGCCGACGAGCCCGCCCGGCGCGACCACGCCGCCGCGGGGCACCCGGGCGGGGGCCGCCGCGTCGACCCCCTGCTGGCAGAGCGCGGCCGCCGTCACCAGCAGCACGCCGAGGCCGGTGGCGGGGAGCCACCCACGCGCGACGAGCGGGCGGCCGAACGCGCTTGCCCCCCACGCGCCCAGCAGGAGCGGCAGGAGGAAGCCCGCGTAGCCGAGCGCGCGGAAGAGTGCCCAGCCCAGCCAGGCGCCGACCGGGCCCACGATCGTCCCCTGGTCCGCGGGCCGGAGCGCGGGGTCGAAGACTGCCAGCGAGACGACGGCGAACCCGGCGATGACGAGGGCGACGATGCCCTGCGCCTCCCGGGCCCAGCGCCGGGCATCGGCCTTCCGCCGCGCCCGGCGCGAGCGCGATGCGTGCTTGTCGGCCTCGGCCGCGGGCGCCGCGGGCATCAGACCTCCACGATCAGCGGCAGCACCACCGGCTTGCGCTGGAACCGCTGGCTGATGCGCTGACGCACGGCCAGCCGCACGCGGGCGGCCGCGGCCTCCCGGTCCCACGGCACGGTGGCCTCCTGCTCCGCGAGCACGTCCCGCACGACCTGGTGCAGCTCCGCGAGCAGGTCCGCGCTCTCCTTCACGTAGAGCACCCCCCGCGTGGCGATCTCGGGGCCGGCGACGAGACGGCCCCGGGCGTCGACCCCGCACGACACGGCGACGACGCCGTCGTGGGCCAGGATCTGGCGCTCGCGCAGCACCGCGGCGCCGACGTCACCGACGCCCTTGCCGTCGACGAGCACGCGCCCCGTGGGGAACCGGCCGAGGATGCGAGCGGCCGTCTTCGTCATCTCGAGGCCCGCACCGTCCTCCATCAGGAAGACGCGGTCCGGCGGCACCCCCACCGTGCCCGCGAGCCGGGCGTGCGCGAGGAGATGCCGGTACTCCCCGTGCACGGGCACGAAGTAGCGGGGCCGGGTCAGGTTCAGCATCAGCTTCAGGTCCTCCTGGCTCGCGTGGCCGGACACGTGGACGAAGGCGTTGTCCTCCCAGAGCACCTCGGCGCCGAGCCGGTAGAGGGCGTTGATCACCCGGCCCACCGTGCGCTCGTGGCCGGGGATGACGCGGGCGGAGATGATCACGAGATCGTCCCGCTCGATCTGCACCCCGCGGTGCTCGCCCGCCGCCATCAGCGCCAGCGCCGAATGCGGCTCCCCCTGACTGCCCGTCGACAGGATCAGCTGCCGCTCGGGCGGCAGGGCGGCGAGGTCCTCGAGCGGGAGGAGCAGGTCCTCGGGGATGTGCAGGTAGCCCAGCTCGGCCGCCACGGCGACGTTCCTCTCCATCGAGCGCCCCAGGAGGGTCACGCGGCGGCGGACGCGGGCGGCCAGGGTCAGGATCTGCTGGATGCGGTGGATGTGCGAGGCGAACGTGGCCACCACGATCCGGCCCGGCGCGCGCTCGAAGCGCTCGGCGAGCGCGGATCCGACCTCCGTCTCCGAGCGCGTGTGGCCCGGGCGGTCCACGTTCGTTGAGTCCGAGCAGAGGACGAGCACGCCGTGCTCCCCGAGCTCGGCGAACCGCCGGTAGTCGGGCGGCTCGCCGTCCAGGGGCGTGCCGTCGAGCTTGAAGTCGCCCGTGTGCACCACCGTGCCGACGGGCGTG
Source organism: Candidatus Methylomirabilota bacterium (assembly GCA_025922915.1). GTDB lineage: Bacteria > Methylomirabilota > Methylomirabilia > Rokubacteriales > CSP1-6 > JAICGY01. The sequence goes on from JAICGY010000029.1 coordinate 16,618, forward strand.
TCGACGGCGAGCCCGATGCCGTCCACGATGGAGTGGGTCACGCGGATGGGCTCGATCCGGAAGGGGCCGATCTCGAACGGTTCGCGCGGGCGGATCGGGCGGAGCGTCGCGGTCTCGAGCAGCCCGTGCTCCCGAAGCCTCTCGGCCACCAGCGCGAGCGTGAGCGGGGTTCCGTAGATGGGCACCGGCGCCGCGCGCAGGAGCCACGGCAGGGCACCGACGTGGTCCTCGTGGCCGTGGGTGAGGACGACCGCGCGGAAGCCGTCACGCTTGGCGAGCGGGTAGGAGAAGTCGGGGATGACGTAGTCGATGCCGGGCAGGTCCTCGTCGGGAAACATCAGTCCGCAGTCGATCGCGACGACGTCCTCGCCGGACTCGATCAGCATCATGTTGAGCCCGATCTCGCCGAGGCCTCCCAGGGGGATCAGGCGGACGGCAGGCTCGATCGCCGGTGTTGCGGACTCCACGCGGGCCTCCATTCCGGGCAGCAGGGTCATCGTAGCACCCGCCCCTGCGGGCCCCGAACTTTGTCCCCGGCACGATTCTTGGGACGTCCCGAGAAGGGGGAGGCGGCGGGATGGGACGGCGCAGGGCGGGGGCGGCGGCGATCCTGACGATGGCGACGGCCCTCACGGGGTGCAGCGAGCGGTTCCGGGCGCGGCCCGACACGCCGTTGCCCACGCTGGCTCGCGACGCCGAGGGCTGCTACCGGCGCGCCGTGTCCGCCGAGGCGGCGGCCCTGCCCGGGCCTGACGCCAGGCGAGGCCCCCTCCTGCCCACCACCGAGCCGCCGCCCGCGGTCTGGGAGCGGGCGCCGGCGAGCGCCGGCTTCACCCGCTTCGACGAGCAGCTGCGCTACGAGGCCTGCATGACGGAGCGGGGCTACCGGACGGCGCGGACCCGCCCGGCGCCCTGGCCGTTCGGCCGATAACGCTCAGAGCCCGTCCGGCACCGCCGCGGGGCGCTCGAACGGCGCCTCCGTCTCGAGCCGCTTGACCAGACGCTTGGCCTCGCGCACGAACTCGGCGCGCTCCGGCCCGACCAGGGGGTCGCCGGGCAGGAACTTCTCGCTGAGCGGGTTCACGAACTTGCCGTTCTTCGAGACGCGATAGTCGAGGTGCGGCCCGGTGGACAGTCCCGTCGACCCGACGCGGCCGATCACCTGCCGCTGGGAGACCCGCGCGCCCCTGTTCACCAGGGCCTTGGACAGGTGGTTGTACATCGTCTGGTAGCCGGCGCGATGCCGCACGACGACCTGGATGCCGTTACCGCCGTTCCAGCCCGCCCGCAGCACGACCCCGTCGGCCACCGCCCGCACGGGCGTGCCCACGGGCGCGCCGTAGTCGACGGCCAGGTGGGGCCGGACGCCGCCCAGGATCGGGTGCGGGCGCCGGTAGGTGAATCCCGACGTGATGCGCGTGAAATCGAGGGGCGCCCTGAGGAAGGTCTTCTTCAGCGAGCGCGCCTCGAGGTCGTAGTAGCCGTGGCGGCCGCTGCGCCCCTCGTGGCCCACGCCCGTCAGGACGGTGCCGTCCGACAGGTACTGCGCGGCGAGGATGCGGCCGTAGTCCACGAACTGCTCGCCGGCGTAGCGCTTCTCCACCAGGAGCCGGAAGCGGTCGCCCTGGCGCGTGTCGGCCGTAAAGTCGAACTCCGACTCGAAGATCTGGACGAGCTCGATGACCAGCTGCGGGGACTCGCCGAG
>JAICGY010000030.1 GCA_025922915.1 Candidatus Methylomirabilota bacterium
CCGCTGGGCGGCGTCGAGCAGCAGCCCGGTCGCCTCGCCCCGGGCGTCGCGCTGGATGCGGCCGCCCTCCGGGTCGGGCGTGTGTCGCTCGATGCCGGCCGCCTGGAGCGCCGCCGAGCTGGCCCAGGTCGCGTGACCGTCGATCCGCACGAGGGCCACCGGGTGGTCCGGCGCCGCGCGGTCGAGCGAGGCCCGCGTGGGAAAGGCGCCGCCCGGCCACCGGTTCTGGTCCCATCCGCGTCCGCCGATCCACTCGCCGCGCGGCGTGCGCGCCGCCCGCGCCGCCACCCGCTCCGCGGCCGCCTCCTCGGAGGGCAGGCCGCTCACGTCCAGCGCCAGCCGGGCGCGGGCCAGGTGCATCAGGTGGCCGTGAGCGTCGACGAGGCCCGGCAGCACGGTCGCGCCCAGGAGGTCGATGACCGGTTCCCCGGTGGCGGGCTCCACGTCGCCCCGCCGGCCGGCGTGGGCGATCCGTCCGTCGCGGATCACGAGCGTGTCGGCGACGGTGCCGGCGGCGTCGAGCACGTGGATGCGTCCGTTGACGAGGAGCACGGCCGGAGATCGTTATAGCGCCGTGGCGCCGCCGCCGCCAGCGGGGGCGACGCCCATGGCCGGCCGCCGGCCGTGTCCGCCGTTACACGGCCATCCGCTCCTCGGCCAGGGGCCGGCGGGCGTCGAGGTTGAAGCGGCCGTCGTAGATCGGCCGGCCGCCGGTCGTCGGCCCCGGGTACTGCACGAACAGCATCAGCCCGCCCGTCTCCGTGCGCAGCGGCTCCTCGACGTGGGGGTCCGGGTAGAAGCACATCGTGCCCGGACCGTACGTGTGCTCGCCGATCCGGAACTCGCCCTCGAGGATGTACCAGACCTGGGCGAAGTCGTGCTTGTGGAGCGGGTGGTGGGCGCCGGGCTCGTAGCGCACCAGGCCGGCGTTGGGCTCGCTGGGGCGATCCGGGCGCGGGTGGAACAGCATCTTGCTCCACTGCCCGGGCCAGCGCAGCGTCTCCCACGGGCGCTCGTCGACGTGGACGCACTCCATCGGCTGGTGGCCGCTCGTGGCGATGGGCGGCACGGTGATCGGGGTCTGGCTCATGGGACGGTCCTCCTGGGCGGAGTGTACCGGATCAGAAGCGGCGGCGGCCGGCGAGCGCGCGCTTGCGGAGGCGGAGGGACTTCGGCGTGACCTCGAGCAGCTCGTCCTCGCGGATCCACTCCAGGCACTGCTCGAGGTTCATGCTGCGGGGCGGGGTGAGCTTGACGCCCTCGTCGGCCGTCGACGAGCGCATGTTGGTGAGCTTCTTCTCCTTCGTGATGTTGACGTCCAGGTCGTTGTCGCGGGCGTTCTCGCCCACGACCATGCCCTCGTAGACCTGGTCGCCGGGGCCGATGAACATCACGCCGCGCGCCTGCAGGTGGTCGATGGCGTAGGCGGTGGCGCGCCCCGCCCGGTCGGCGACCAGGGCCCCGTTCTGCCGGTGCGCGATGTCGCCCTGCCAGGCGTCCCAGCCGTCGAAGAGGTGGTTGAGCAGCCCGGTGCCGCGCGTGTCGGTGAGGAACTCCGACCGGTAGCCGATGAGACCGCGCGACGGGACGCGGTACTCGAGCCGCACGCGGCCGCTGCCGTGGTTGACCATCTTGGCCATCTGGCCCTTGCGCGGCCCGATCTTCTGGGTGACCGCCCCGATGAACTCCTCCGGGATGTCGATCACCAGGTACTCCATCGGCTCCAGCGTCCGGCCCCCCTCGGTGCGCGTGATGATGGTCGGCTTGCCGACCTCCATCTCGTACCCCTCGCGCCGCATCATCTCGATGAGGATGGCCAGCTGCAGCTCCCCGCGGCCCGAGACCTGGAACGTGTCCGGCGAGTCGGTCTCCTCCACGCGGATGCCGACGTTGATGCGCTTCTCCTTCCAGAGGCGCTCGCGCAGCTGGGTCGAGGTGACGAAGCGGCCCTCCCGCCCGGCGAAGGGCGAGGCGTTGGAGGAGAACAGCATGGCCACGGTGGGCTCGTCGATGCGGATGGTGGGCAGCGCCACCGGGCTCTCGGCGTCGGCCACCGTCTCGCCGATCTCGATCGACTCGATGCCGGCGATGGCGACGAGGTCGCCCGCGCTCGCCTCCTCGACCTCCACCCGCTTGAGCCCCTCGTAACCGTAGAGCACCGTGACCTTGGCGGGCTCCACGCCGCCGTCCCGGTGGACGACGGCCACGCGGTCGGCCTGCCGGACGCGGCCGTTGACGATGCGGCCGATGATGAGGCGGCCGACGTAGTCGTCCCAGTCGAGCATGGCCACCCGGAACTGCAGCCCCATGGCGGGGTCGAAGCGCGGCGCCGGCACCGTGGCCAGGACCGCCTCGAAGAGGGGCTCCAGCGACTGGCCGGGCTCGTTCCGATCGCGCGTGGCGGTGCCGACCCGCGCGTTCGTGTAGAGCACCGGGAAGTCGAGCTGGTCCTCGGCGGCGTCGAGGTCGATGAACAGGTCGTAGATCTCGTCGAGGACCTCGGCGGGCCGGGCGTCCGCGCGGTCGATCTTGTTGATGACCACGATGGGCGGCAGCCCCGCCTCCAGCGCCTTCTTGAGCACGAAGCGCGTCTGCGGCAGCGGCCCCTCGGCGGCGTCCACCAGCAGCAGCACGCCGTCCACGAGCGTGAGCGTGCGCTCCACCTCGGAGCCGAAGTCGGCGTGCCCCGGCGTGTCCACGATGTTGATGCGCACGTCGCGGTAGACGATGGCCGTGTTCTTGGCCATGATCGTGATGCCCTTCTCGCGCTCGAGGTCGATGGAGTCCATCATCCGCTCGGGAACGGATTCGTTGGCGCGGAAGAGCCCCGACTGCCAGAGCATGGCGTCCACGAGGGTGGTCTTGCCGTGGTCGACGTGGGCGATGATCGCGACGTTGCGGACACCTTCACGCTGCTGCATTCGGTCATCGTACCACGCGTGCTTATAATGGTCGGACTTCACCGCGCCGGGAGGTTCCCGCATGGTCCGTGTCGCGCTCGTGACGCTCGGGGTGATCGCCCTCGTCGTCGGCCCCGCGTGGGGTCAGGCCCGGCCCGCGCCGGCGGCCGGCAAGCCGGCCGCGAAGCCGGCGGCCAGGCCGGGGGCGGGGCCGACCGCCGTCGTCCGGATGGAGTCGGGCGGCGAGTTCGCGCTCGAGTTCTGGCCCGAGGTCGCCCCCGGCCACGTGAAGAACTTCCTCGACCTCGCCCGGAAGAGGTTCTACGACGGGCAGCGCGTGCACCGCGTGGAGCCCGGCTTCGTCGTCCAGTTCGGGGACCCGCAGTCGAAGACCCTGCCGGTGAGCGACCCGAAGATGGGCACCGGCGGCCCCGGCTACACGATCAAGGCCGAGTTCAACGACCGTCCGTTCGACCGCGGGGTGCTCGGGATGGCCCGCACCCAGGACCCGCACTCCGCCGGCAGCCAGGTCTACGTGATGCTCGGTCCTGCCCACTTCCTCAACAAGCAATACACCGCCTTCGGCCGCGTGACGCGCGGGATGGAGGTGGTCGACAAGATCAAGGTCGGCGACCGGATCACCTCGATCCGCGTCGTCGGCCCCTGAAAGGATCGACGATGGCCCAGACCGGCGTGATCACCCTCGACGACGGCAACGAGATCCGGCTCGAGCTCTATCCGGCCGACGCGCCCCGGACCGTCGAGAACTTCGTGAAGCTGGCCAGGGACGGCTTCTACGACGGCCTGACCTTCCACCGCGTGGTCCCCGACTTCGTCGTGCAGGGCGGCTGCCCCAACGGCAACGGCACCGGCGGGCCGGGGTGGACGGTCAAGGCCGAGTTCAACCAGCGCAAGCACGTCCGGGGCACGCTGGCGATGGCGCGCAGCCAGCACCCGGACTCCGCGGGCAGCCAGTTCTACATCACCTACGGCACCCAGCCGCACCTGGACGGCTCCTACACGGTCTTCGGCCAGGTCACCTCGGGCATGGAGCACGTGGACCGCATCAAGCAGGGCGACCGCATGCGGTCGGTCCGCATCGAGGAGGCGTAGCGGATGGCCTGGTCGCTCCTGATCCGCGGCGGCACCGTCGTCGACGGCAGCGGCGCCCCCGGGCGCCGGGCCGACGTGGCGGTCGCGGGCGACCGCGTGGCGGCGATCGGCCCCGGCCTGGCCGGGCCGGCCGAGCGCGTGATCGAGGCCGGCGGCCACGTCGTCGCGCCCGGGTTCATCGACGCCCACTCGCACTCCGACCTCTTCTATCTCGGCTGCCCGTCGGCGGAGTCGAAGGTGCGCCAGGGCGTGACGACCGAGGTGGTCGGGATGTGCTCCTTCTCGCAGGCCCCGCTGCGTCCCGAGCAGCGCGAGGTCATCCAGGGCTGGGCGGGCGGCATCGGCGCCAGTCTCGACCTGCGCTGGGAGACCTTCGGGCAGTACCTCGACGCGCTCCGGGCCGTCCGGCCGTCGGTGAACGTGGCCCACTTCGTCGGCCACGGGGCGCTGCGCATCGCGGCCATGGGCTTCGAGGCCCGTCCGGCCGGCCCGGACGACCTGCGCGCGATGGAGCGGCGGCTCGGGGAAGCGATGGACGCGGGCGCCTTCGGCTTCTCGACCGGGCTGGTCTACCCGCCCAGCGCCTACTCCGAGACCGACGAGCTGATCGCGCTCGCGCGCTTCATGGTGGGGCGCGGCGGCCTCTACTTCTCGCACATCCGCGGCGAGTCCGCGATGCTGCTGGACTCCATCGCCGAGGCCGTCCGCATCGGCGAGACGGGCGGCGTCGGCGTGCAGATCTCGCACGTCAAGGCCTCGGGACGGGAGAACTGGCCCAAGATCGACGCGGCGCTGCGCCTCATCGAGCAGGCGCGGGCGCGGGGCGTGGACGTCGCCGGCGATGTCTACCCGTACAACGCCGGCAGCACCAAGATGGACAACCTCATGCCGGCGTGGGCCCACGAGGGCGGCATGGCGCGGCTGCTCGAGCGCCTGGCCGATCCCGCCGCGCGCCGCCGCATCGTCGCCGAGTGCCTCGTCGACGGCGAGCGCTGGCGCAACGTGTCCCAGGGGGGGACCGGCTTCGACCAGATCTTCATCGCCTCCTGCAAGCGCCGCGAGCTGGAGGGGCTCAACCTCGCCCAGCTCGCGCAGTAGACGGGGCGCGAGCCGGCCGAGGCGATGCTGGACCTGCTCCTCGAGCAGCGGTGCACGGTCGGGATGGTCTCCTTCTCGCAATCCATCGAGAACGTGGCCAAGGTGCTGGCCCACCCCGCGCTGATGGTCGGCTCGGACTCGATCCCCCTGTTCGCCGGCGAGGGGGACCGGCCGGGCAAGCCCCACCCGCGCACGTACGGCACCTTCCCGCGCGTGCTCGGCGAGTACGCCCGGGAGCGCAAGCTCTTCTCGCTCGAGACCGCCGTCCACAAGATGACCGGCATGCCGGCCGCGCGGCTCGGGCTCCGCGACCGTGGCGTCCTGCGCGAGGGGGCCTTCGCCGACCTGACGGTGTTCGACGCGGCCACGGTGAGGGACGAGTCGACCTACGCGGACCCCCACCGGTATCCCACCGGCATTCCCTACGTCGTCGTCAACGGCGTGGTCACGGTGGACGGCGGGCGGATGCGCGCGGCCGGGAGCGGGCGCGTGCTCACGCCGGCTCGCTGAGCCCGGCCGAACCGCTCTCGGTTGCCATCGGGCACGTGAGCGGGCCGACCTCCGCCTCGGTCAGGCCCTCCAGTGGCGCCGGCGCCACGCCCAGCCGTCCGCACTCGTCGTCCACCCAGGCCGTGAGGGCGGCCGCCGCTGCCGGGTAGAAGCCGGGCGGCGCCAGCTCCGCGATGCGCGCGGCCAGGGCCGGCGCGAACGGTCCCAGGTGCTGGCCGACGAACGCGGCCTGCGCGTGCCGCGTCACCGCGAGCGCCTCGTCGAGCCCCTCCGCGAGCGCCCACGCCTCCTTCAGCGCGAGCAGGCTCATGAACTCCAGCTCGGCCGCCACGTGGTCTTCCATGTCCGGCTGGGCGGAGGCCGGCGCCAGCCCGAACGCCGTGTAGAAGCCGGCGACGTCGGCGAGCATCGCGGCCTTGCCGCCGAGCCGGGGCGGTCCGTACGCGCCCTCGTAGAGCGGGCACCGCACCGTCCGGTCGAAGAGGCCCAGGTAGGCGGTCGCCAGGTCGGCCGGATCGGCGTGCGCGGCCGCGGCGAGTCGCGCGAGCGCGTCCGCCACGGCGGCCCGCGTCCCGGCGGCGGCGCCAGCGCTCGCCGCCGCCACCTCGGCGAGCCGCTCGGCCACGGGCGGCGCGAAGGCCAGCGCGAGCACCCGGTAGACGGCGGAGCGCCGCAGCGCCTCCGTCACCCCGGCCTCGGTCGCCACGGCCGTCATCGCCGGCCGCCCGCGGGCTGGCCCGTCGCGCCCGTGGGGGGCGTGGCCCCGGCCGGCCGCGCCGGCGCCGCCGCGCCGACCACGAGCGGCACCCACGGCGACCACGCCTTGCGCGAACCGACCTCCTGGTTGCCGCCCTCCCACACCGCGAAGCCCACCACGGTCTTCACGCCCGGCGTGAGCCGCGGGGCGTTCGGGTCGTCGGAGACCATCGGCCGCGTGATGACGACACGCCACACGCCCTCCTTCCACACGCCGGTGCCGAGCGCGTGCTGGTCGGGCTTCACGGTCATGGAGCCCCAGCCCTCCGCCATCTGGTCGAGGACGGGCGAGGCCCGGCCGCGGGAGATGGGATTCTCGACGCCGAGCGCGCCCGTGTACGGCCGCGCGTCGGTCGCGCTCAGCACCTCGTCCGGGTAGTAGTCGGTCCAGGCGTTGGGGTAGAGATCCTTGACGCTGGGCGGCCCGTAGTCGATGTCGTGCTGGAACGCCGCGCGCCACTGCATGATGTTCACGCGGCCGCCGGGGTTGCCCATCATGGGCGACGGCGTCGGGCCCGTCACGTCGACCGGCAGCTGGATCGCCACCTGGTCGCCGAAGGTGTCGACCACGATGCGCGTGGACAGCGTCGGGTCCCGCCACTCCACGAGGAAGCCGATCCAGCCGCCGTTGTGCACCGCGCGCACGGTGAGGGTGTTCACGGCGGGCTCCGGCTTCTGCGGGGCCGTCACCGTCTGCGGCAGCATCGGCACCGTGACCCCCCGCGCGGCGCGCCAGACGCCGGCGCCGGGATCCACGATCGGACCGCTGCCCGGCACGCGCACGGCGGTCAGCGGCGCCTGGGCGGCCGCGGGGCTCGCGGCGGCGAGCAGGGCGGCGAGGACGAGGACGGCGAGGCGCATCATCGCGCTCCTCCTACGTGATGTTCGTCCGGTAGGCCCGGTGCTTGACGTCGTAGAGCTCGCGGACGGCCGGCGGCTCGTGGAGCGGCACGCGGACGATCTCCGCCTGCTTGGCGTCGTAGCCGATCACCTGGTCGCCGTCGACCCGGAAGAAGTGCGAGATCTCGGGCGTGGCGCCGAAGAGCAGCAGGGCGCCGAGCAGCTTCCGGTCCTCGCGGGCCGCCCGGTAGGTCGCGATCGCCTGCTCCGCGCCCCCGCCGAACATCTGGCGGAGGTAGGGCGGCGGCACGTGCACGGGCGGGATGTAGTACGTGTTCGGCTCGAGCCCGAACTGCGGGTAGAGGGGCAGGGCGACGCGCCGCACGAAGACGAGGTAGTCGAGCGGGTTGTCCGGGTCCGGCGCGTCCGGCGCGCCGAGGAAGCCCTGGATCCGGATCTTGCCGATGCAGGAGGTCGTGCACTGCGTCTGGCGGCCGCCCTCCACCGCCGGGTAGCAGCCGATGCACTTCTCGCTCACCCGCGTCTGCGCGTTGAAGTAGACCTTCTTGTACGGGCAGGCGCGCGCGCACTCCCGGTAGCCGCGGCACCGGCTCTGGTCGAGGAGGACGATCCCGTCCTCCTTGCGCTTGTAGATCGACTGGCGCGGGCACGCGGAGAGGCACGCGGGGTAGGTGCAGTGGTTGCAGATGCGCGGCAGGTAGAACATCCACTGCATGTGCGGCATCGACAGGTGCGCGCCCTGCGGCATGAGGCCGGTGCAGTCGTCCTCGCCGATGTTGGGGTGGGCGTAGTCGATGTCCTCGGGCAGGTAGCCCAGGATGATCTCGCCCGTCGGCGCCGCGTCGAAGAGCGTCTTGCCCTGGTAGACGGGCCCGTCCAGGGGCTGGACGCCCAGCCGGTCGAGGATGTGGACGTCCCAGCCGAGCGGGTAGTAGCCGTACGGCTTGGTCTCGACGTTGTTCCAGTACATGTACTCCTGGCCGCGCCCGCTGGTCCACGTGGTCTTGCACGCCACCGTGCACGTCTGGCAGGAGATGCACTTGTTCGTGTCGAAGATCATCGCGAACTGCCGGTCCGGCCGCCGCGCCTCGTAGGGGAAGTCCATCTCCCGCCCGAGCTGCCAGTTGTGGACCCTGGCCATCGCCGGTCCTCCCTATGCCCTGCTCACGGCGGCGAAGCCGCCGGCGAGGTAACGCTGCATCGCCGCGCTCTCGTTGGTGGGCCGCAGCCCGAGCGTGACCGGCCGCCAGAGGCCGCGGCCGCCGAGGCCGCCGTCCTCGGCCTTCGTGACCCGGCACATCGCCTCGCGGGGGGCGCCCGTCACGCAGTGCACGTCGGCCTGGAAGCCGGTCCCCAGCAGGTGGCCGTAGTGGCGGCGCGTGACGAGCGCGTGCGTCTGGTGCGTCGGCTTGAGCCAGGAGCGCGTCAGCGACTGGTGCGAGCCGTAGCGGAAGAACGACTGGTAGTTCGTCTCGACGTTCTTGGCGAGGCCGTCGGGGCGCGTCTCGTGACCGCGCACGGAGCCCGGCGTGGCCATGTAGCCGTTGTGCCACATGCGCATGATCCCCTTCGGGGTCCCCGGGTAGTACCGCGCCCGGCACAGGAGCCGCGCCACGTGGTACTCCGCCTCGCGTCCCTTGTCCTGCCAGCCCTTGAAGGGCGTGTCGGCGGGATCGCCGTCGACCCACACGTAGTCGCCGTCCTGCACGCCGAGCGCGCGGGCGTCCTCGGGATTGATGTCCAGGTACGCCTCGCCGACGTGGGGCGAGCGGCGATCGCGGCGGTACATGTCGCCGAAGGGGCCGAAGAAGGTCGACATGATGTCGGTGTCGATCGGCGTCGTGTGCGAGCCGTGCCGGTACTTCGGCGTGTGGAAGACCGCGGCGTAGCCGGCCGGGATCAGCGGGTGCTGCGTGCGCAGGAGCTCCTCCGGCGTGACGACGACGTTGCGGCCCTGGCGCGCCGACCAGTCGCGCTTGGCGCGGTCGAAGCCGTAGCCCTCGGGGGCCGTCGGCCGCAGCGCCGGATGCGGGCGGGCGACGATGACGTTCGGATCGTGGAAGGTGGCGTCGACCGGCTCCCGGTAGACGACGAGGTTCTCGCCGGCCTCCAGGAACTCCGGCTCGCCCCGGTAGAACTCGAGCCGGCCCGTCCGCGTGTACCACGGCTTGGACTCGTGCACCTGCTCCCAGCCGAAGGTGCGCGGGTAGGTGCGCGAGTTCATCAGGGCCGGGATGCCCTGCGCCGCCAGCGCCTCGAGGTCCCGGAGGCGATAGCCACGGGTGGGCGCGCTGCCGTCGAGGATGCGCTGCAGGTACACGTCGACCTGGTTGGCCGTCACGAACTTCCAGTAGTCGGTGAAGCGGCCGTCGCCGGTGAGCCGGGCGAGCGCGGCCGCCACCCCGGCGTAGGTGTCCAGGTCGCTCACCGTCGGGAAGTTGCGGCGCAGCGGCGTGCGCGGAAACACCTGGAGGAACGGGTTGGTGTTGGACGCCGTCAGGTCCGGGTACTTCAGCTCCATCCAGGAGTCCACGCCGTACACGATGTCGGCGTACTCGCAGGACCCCGACCACCACCACTCGTTGACGACCACGCACTCCTGCCGGGGCAGGGTGTTGAAGACCACGTTGTAGTGGTACTTGGTGTTCGCGATCTGGGAGTTCGAGTTCGTGAGCCAGATCGCCTTGGTGGGGGTGGGCACGTGGGGGCCGGTCGTGAACTGCTTGTGCCCCTCGCGGTGGATCACCTCGCCGGCCGCGTAGTAGTGGAGCGACTCGTAGCGCAGGTAGCTCTTCACCGCCACCGGCCCGTCGGGCGCCAGCTGGACGGCGAAGGGATCCTCGACGGCGTACCGGGGCACGCCGGAGAAGAGCGACAGGCGGTAGTTGCCGGCGTACGAGCCGACGTTGCCGCCCATCCGGCCGATGGAGCCGGTCAGCGCGGCGACCAGGAAGATCGCGCGGTCCTTGAGGTCGTTGTTGAAGAACTGGTTCGGCCCCATGCCGACGGCGAAGAGCGTCCGGCCGCCCTGCGCGGCCACCTCCCGGGCGAGGGCGACGATGGCCCCGGCGGGCGCCCAGGTGATCTTCGAGACCGTCTCCGGGGTCATCGTGGCCGTCAGGTACTCGCGCGTGAGATCGAAGACCGGCCGCGCCGGGACCCGGCGGCCGTCGGCCAGGGTCACCTCGAACGTGCCCTCGAGCGCGGGATCGACGCCCGCCCGCGCGAAGTGGTCGCCGACCTGGTCGCGCCCCACCGCCACCGGGCGGCCCGCCCGCGCGTCCCACATCACGAAGTCGCCGAAGAGCGGGCGCAGGGCTTCGGGCACCTGCATCGCGTTCTGCTCGGGCGTCGGCGGCGTGCGGTCGTCCTTGCCCACGACCCGGGTCCAGTTGGCGAGCGGCGAGTCCTGGTGGCCGGGGAAGACGTCGCGGGCCATGAGCGGCTCCAGCGTGTCCATGCGGACCAGCCGGGGCAGGTCGGTGAAGCGCTTGACGAACTCGGCGTCGTACCGGCGCTCGCTCACGATGACCTGGGCGAGGCCGAGCGCCAGCGCGGGGTCGGTGCCCGGCCGGATGACGATCACCTCGTCGCCCTTGTTCGCGGTCGCGCTGTACTCCACCGTGATCACGACGACCTTCGTGCCCTTCAGTCGCGCCTCGGTCATCCAGTGGCTGTCGGGCATCTTCGTGGTGATCCAGTTCATGCCCCACACGAGGAGCAGGCGCGCGTTCTCGGCGTCGAACAGCTCGAAGTCCGAGGTCTGGTCGCCGTGCACCATGGGATGGCCGGGCGGCAGGTCGGTGTGCCACGAGTACGAGTCCCAGGCCGTGCCGCCCCGGGCCTGGGCGGGGGGCACGTCGCGGATCTTCGCGTCGAGCAGGGCCATCATGTTGCCCGCGCGATAGGTGCCCACGATGCGGGTGGCGCCGAGCTTCGCCATGCCGCCGCGGAACTTCAGCGTCCGCACCCCGGCGCCCTCGACGGCGTCGACCATCGCGGGGTCGTAGCCCTGGGCCAGGAGGTAGGCGCGCCCCTGCGCGCCGGTGTACGTGCGGGCGATGTTGTCGAGCGCCCGGGCGTGCAGGGCGTACGCCTCCTCGAACGGGATCCGCTCGAAGGAGTCCCAGCCGCGCTTCATCAGGTCGGCGGGCGCCCGGCCCGTGACGGGGTCCCGCGGGAAGCCCCGCTCGGCCCACTGCTTGAAGCCACGGCGCACGTAGGCGCCCTTCACCCGCCGGTCGCCGTAGAGCCGGCGGCCCAGGACGAGCCCCTTCTGGCAGCAGCGCGGGTCCCAGCGGTGCGAGGCGCGGTGGCCGGAGAGGTCGGTGGCCTTGCCGTAGCCGTAGGTCGGCTCGATCCGCACCATCACGTTGTTCTTCACGAAGCCCCGGAGCAGGCAGTTGTGGGTGTCGTTGGGCGCGCACAGGAAGGTGAACGTGCGGTCGTGGCGGTAGATGTCGCGGTAGATCCGCTCCCAGTCCCGGCTGGGGTAGTCCAGCAGGGGGTTGGCGACCTTCACGGGAGCCAGGAACCGGTACTGGGCGAACAGGTCGCCCGGTGCTGCCACCGTTCCCAGCCCCGCCATCGACGCCAGCTGCAGGAATCGCCGCCGGTCCATGCTCGCCTCCTCGCGCCCGGCGCGCCCGGCCGGGATCGCCTCGACGACAGCATCCCGCGCCCGCGCCCGGGCCGTTATGAGCCCGGTCATAGGGCGCGCCCGGCGCGCGCGCTCAGCGCACGACGAGCACCGAGACGCGGGCGCGGTCGAGGGCGCCGGTCGCCACGCTGCCGAGCAGCAGCCCGCGCAGCCCGGTGGCCCCGCGGGCGCCCACCACGATCAGGTGCGCGTCGCGCGCGGCGGCCAGCACGGTGTCGAGGGCGCCGCCGACGCGGACGTCGATCCCCACCTTCCAGCCCGCCCGGGCGAGGAGGCGGGCCGCCGTCTCCGTCTCCGCGCGGGCGCGCCGCCGTGCCTCGGCGGCGAGGGCCGCCGCGCTCTCCTGCGCGATGCGCCGCGCCGCGGGCGGCAGGTGCACGCGCCGGGGCGCCGGCTCGGGGACGACCGCGCGCACCACGGTGACCCGTCCGCCCCGCGGCGGCGCGAGCCGCGCGACGAGGTCGATCGCGCGCCGCGCGTTCCGCGATCCGTCGAAGCCGACGACCAGGCGCGTGAAGGACAGGGGCCGGCCCTTCACCACGAGCAGGGGCACGGTGGCGCGGCGGGCCAGCGCGCGGGTGACGCTGCCCACGAGGAGCCGGCCGAGACCACCGCGTCCCGTGGAGCCCGTCACGATCGCGCGCGCGCGGACGCGGCGCGCCTCGCCGAGGATGCCCACGTCCGGCGGGCCGTCGACGACGGCGCAGCGGGCGTCCGGCCAGCGCTCGCGGAGGGCACCCTCGGTCTCCGCCGCCATCCGGTCGATCGCGGCACGGATGCCCGTCCGGACGCTGGCGGGCGTCCCGACGTGCGCGACGGCGTCCCACGCGACCACGCCGCTCGCCCGCGCGCCGCGCGGCCACGGGAAGACCGTGGCCGCCCTGACCGCCGCCCGGGCGGGGGCGGAGCCGTCGCTGGCCACCAGGACGTGGAACCTCTCTCGGGACGTGGTCATCGATCGCCTCCCTCGCTGACGTCGTCGCGCCGGTCGCGGACGTGCCCGCCATCTTGCCCCAATCGACGGCGTCGCGCCGGCCCGAACCGCGGGCGGTCGGCAACTGGCTCCCCCCGGTGGTTCGGGGCCGTCAGGCCGCGTCCACGGCGCTCGTGACGACCGGCGCCAGCGTGACCTGGACGTCGACGCCGTGGCGGATGCTCTCGGTGACCGCGCAGAACGACTCGAACAGGTCCAGACAGCGTCCCATGCGCGCCTGCACCTGCTCGGTCACCGCGGGCGCCAGCGTCACGCGCATCGCGCGCACGCGCAGCCTTCCCTGCTCGCTGCGTCCGATGTCGGTCTCCACGCGCGCCTCCAGGCCTGCGACGTCGAGCCGGGCCTTCTGCATGCAGAAGAGGAGGCTCGCGGCCAGGCAGTTGCCGACGGCGGCGGCGAGCAGGCGGGAGGGGTTGGGCCCTGCGCCGCAACCCAACGGGGGTGGCTCGTCGGTGACCAGCGCCGGGACGCCGGCCTCATCGAAGAGGACGCGGAACCGGAAGCCCTTGTCCTGGACGATCGTGGTGACGCTCGTGGACACGGGTCGCTCATGGCCGCGAGGGCTGGCAAGGCACGTGCCGTGTCGGCCGGCCGCCAAGTGCACGTGGGGACAGGCGTGGCGCTCCCCGCGCGTCGGCCGGGTGGGGCGCGGCGGCCGCAGCCGGCACCCGGTGGGGCGCCCGGGCCTCGTCCGGGCCGGGTGCTATCATCGAAGGCCCATGCCGGCGACGGAGATCACCGACTTCCTGCGCGCGAACCCGGTCTTCGCGGCGCTACCCGTCCGCGAGGTGCAGGCGCTGGCCGCCGTGGCCCGGGAGGAGCCCGTCCGCGCGCGCGACTACGTCTTCATGGAGGGGGACCCGGCCGCCTGGTTCTGCGTGGTCCGCTCCGGGCACGTGAAGATCCTCCGGCATGCCCGGACGGGGCGGGACGTGGTGCTCGAGCTGCTCGGGCCGGGCGAGCTCTTCGGCGGCGTCGCCGCGATCGAACGCCGGCCCTACCCGGCGTCGGCCCAGGCCACCGAGGCGAGCGTCGTCGTGAAGATCCCGCAGGAGGCGATCGTCGGTCTCGCCGAGCGCCACCCGTCCATCATCCGGGAGATGGCGCTCATGATCGGCCGACGGCTGCGCGGCGCCCACGATTCCGTGCAGTCGCTGGCCGCCGACCCCGTCGAGGCGCGCCTGGCCGGGGCCCTGCTCCGGCTCGCCGAGCGCGAGGGCACGCGCGCGCCGGCCGGCATCACGCTGCCGTTCCACCTCACGCGCCAGAGCCTGGCCGACATGACGGGCACGACGGTGGAGACGGCGATCCGCGTCGTGAGCCGCTGGCTGAAGGACCGGGTGGTCGCGGAGGACGGGCCCCGCCTCGTGCTGCGCGACGTCGACACGCTCCGGTCGCTCGCCGAGGGCGACGACACGTGACCGGGCGCCGCGGCTAGACCGTGCCGCCGCTCATCCGCCGGTTCATCAAGACCAGCTTCGCCTTCCTCGTCGCCGGCCTCCTCCTCGGCGGGTACCTGATCGTCGCGGAGTTCGTGCTCGGCGCCTACCCCCCGCGGCTGTTCATCACGGCCCACGTGCACCTGCTGCTCGTGGGCTTCATGCTGATGATCGTGATGGGGGTGGCGACGTGGATGTTCCCGCGGCCGGCCCGGGAGGACACGCGCTACCGCCCGGAGCTGGCCGAGGCCGTCTACTGGGTCATGACCATCTCCACCGCCCTCCGCGCCCTGGCCGAGCTGACCGCGCCGTTCTCGGCCTCTCCCGCGCTCCGGCTCGCCATCGCCGCCGGCGGCCTCGGGCAGCTGGTGGGCAGCGCGCTGTTCGTGGCCAACATGTGGTCCCGCATCAGGATGCCCTCGGCCGCCCCGCCCCCCGGGCGCTGAGCCGTATGAGCCTCGTCATATCGGCGCGCCGGGCCGGGCGGTAGGCTCTCCTCGAGGGAGGATATCCATCATGACGCAGGCATGCGGATGCGGGTGCGAGCACGGCGCCAAGACGCTCACGATCGAGCGCCGCGAGCGCTACACGGGCGAGGAGCGCGTGGGGGAGGTGGCCCGGCAGCCGGAGGCGTTCGCCGTCCTGGAGCGCCACGGCGTGAACCACTGCTGCGGCGCGCACCTCTCGCTGCGCGAGGGCGCGGCCGCCGCCGGCGTCCCGCTCGAGACGCTGCTGGCCGCGCTCGAGACCGCCGCCGGGCGATGATCTCGCCCGGCACCAACGTGGGGCGGCTGCTCGACGAGCGCCCGGAGCTCGTCGAGTTCCTCGCCGGCTACCACGCGCACTTCGCCCGGCTGCGCAACCGCCTCCTGCGCCGGGTCGTCGCCCCGCGGGTGACGGTGGCGGACGCGGCCCGGATGGCGGGGATCCCGTGCGACGAGCTCGTGGCCGCCCTGCGCCGCGCGGTGGGCGAGCCGGAGGCGGGCGCCGGCGAGCCGGCGGCGTCGCCGGCCCCGGCCGCCGCCGGCCCCCGGCCGGCCGTGCTGGACGCGCTGCGGCCGGTCGAGCTCGACGTGCGGGAGGACCTGCGAGCGGGCCGCGAGCCCTTCGCGCGCATCATGGCGGCGGCCCGCGCGCTCGCGCCCGGCGAGGCCTTGCTCCTGCGCGCTCCGTTCGAGCCGGTGCCGCTCTACGAGGTCCTGAGCCGCCGCGGCCTGGCCCACTGGAGCGAGGCGCGCGGGCCGGACGACTGGCAGGTGTGGTTCCATCGTGTCGCCCCGGGCCCGGAGGCCGGTGGCGAGCGGGCGCCCGCCCGACCGCCCGGCACCCCGGACGCCGGGCCGGAGCGCGTCGTCGTCGACGTCCGCGGGCTCGAGCCGCCCCAGCCGATGGTCCGGGTCCTCGAGCTGCTCGACACGCTTCCGGCGCGCGGCGTGCTCGAGGTGCTCCACGACCGGCGGCCGCTGTTCCTCTACCCGCAGCTCGAGGCGCGCGGCTTCGCGCACGCCACGGACGAGCCCGAGCCGGGGCTCGTGCGGATCCTGATCCGCCACGCGGGCGGGGGGGACGCCGCGCGATGATCGGGCCGGGCGCGAGCCGGGGGCCGTCGCCCGGCCTGCCGATCGCCTACCTGGCGGCGGCCGCGCTGTGGTTCGTGCTCGCCGCCGTGGCGGTGCCCGTGCTCGCCACCGAGCTCGCCGGCCACTACTATCACCCGCGCATCCTGGCGCTCACGCACACGGTCACGCTCGGCTGGATCACGCTCACGATCATGGGGGCCAGCTACCAGCTCGTGCCGATCGTGCTGGAGCGGCCGGTGTGGAGCGAGCGGCTCGCGCGCTGGCAGCTCGGGCTCATCGTCGCCGGCATCGTGGGCATGGTCGGGCACTTCTTCATCGCCGCGTGGTCGGGGCTGCTCTGGGCGGCGGGGCTGGTCGTCCTCGCCATCGCCGCGCACGTCGTCAACCTGGGGCTCAGCCTGCGGGGCCTTCGCCGGTGGACGTTCACGGCCCTCCTCGTGGCGGGCGCCCTCGTGGGCTTCGGGCTCACGGGGGTGGCCGGCGTGGCGCTGGCGGTGGACAAGGTGTGGCCGTTCCTGCCGGACGCACGGTTCCCGATCCTGCATGCGCACTTCCACCTGGCGCTCCTGGGCTGGGTGCTGCCGATGGTGATCGGCGTGGCCGCCCGCGTCTATCCGATGTTCCTGCTCGCGCGGGAGCCCGAGGGCTGGCCCGGGCGCGTGCAGCTCGGCGGGCTCGCCGCCGGCGTGCCGCTCGTCGTCGTCGGCATCATGGCCGCGCCGCCGGCGCTCGCCGCCGGCGCGCTCGCGGTCGCCGGGGTCGTGGTCGCTCACCTCGTGTGGGTGGCCGCCATGGCGCGTGACCGCAAGCGGCCGCGCCTGGACTGGTCGCTGCGCTTCGTCCTCACCGGCGCCGCGTTCCTGGTGCCCGCGGCCGTGCTCGGCCTGGCCTTCGCGCTGGGGCTGGCGGCCGGGCCCCGGCTCGGCCTGGCCTACGCGACGCTGGCGCTGGGCGGATGGGCCTCGCTGACGATCGTCGGGATGATGCTGAAGATCGTGCCGTTCCTGGTGTGGTACCGGGTGTACGGCCCGCTCGTGGGCCGCGCGCCCATCCCGACCCTCGCCCAGCTCTCCTGGCCCGCCGCGGAAGCCACGGCGTACGCGCTGCTGACCGTCGGCCTCGCGGGCCTGGCGGCGGCGCTGGCGACCGGGGAGGCGGGCTGGATCAGGCTGGCGGGCGTCCTGCTCGGCGCGGGCGGCCTGGCCTTCCTGGCGGCGCTGGCGCGGGTGCTCCACCATCTGGCCCCGTGCGCGCGCCGGGCGACGCGGTCCGCCGGCGTCACCGCCGTCCGGCAGGCCTGAGATGGCCGGGGGGCCGGTGACCGAGGAGCAGGTCATGGAGGCGCTCGGCACGGTCTTCGACCCCGAGCTCGGCATGTCTATCGTCGACCTCGGGCTGGTGTACGACGTGGCCGTCGAGGGCGGGAGTGTCGGCGTGACCATGACCCTCACCGCTCCCGGCTGCCCGATCCACGACGTGATGGCCGGATGGGTCCGCGCGGCGGTCGCGGCCCTTCCGGGCGTCGAGCGGGTCGAGGTGCAGCTCACGTTCGAGCCGCCGTGGACGCCCGACCGCATCAGGAGAGCCTGACGATGACGAGGGATCGTCGCGCCGCCCACCTGGCCCTCGGGGCCGTTCTCGTCCTCGCGCTCGCCGGGCCCGCGCCCTCGGCCCAGGAGCCGGACCGGCGTCAGGTCGTCGCGCTGCCGCCGGCCGGCCAGGAGCGGGTGCTCGGCGAGATGCGCGCGATGCTCGAGTCGGTCGACGCGATCGTCCGCGCCCTGGGGACGGACGACCTGGCGGCGGCCGAGCGGGCGGCGCGCGCCGCCGGCATGGCGGCGGCCGTCGACATGGATCCCGGCATGCAGCAGCGGCTCCCGCCGGCGTTCCTCGCGCTCGGGATGCAGACGCACCGGGCCTTCGATCGCCTCGCCGACGAGCTGAAGGCCGGGCCGACCACGGCCGAGGCCCTCCGCGGCCTCGCGGGCGTCACCGCGAACTGCGTGGCCTGCCACGCGGCGTGGCGCTTCGCCCCCGCCGCCCCGTCGCGCTGAGGCTCGCCGCGCGCCGGACACGTCAGGAAACGGGAGCGGGCGGGGCCTCCCCGCCCGCTCCCGTTTCGGCTCAGTGCCCGCTGGCGCGGCGGGCGATCTCCGGGCTGAGCGAGCGGAACACGTCGGGCCGCTCGTCGCCGCTCACCACGAGCGCGCCGAGCGCGCCCTTGTCCATCGCCCGCGAGATGCTGTGGTCCACGAGCAGGAAGCG
>JAICGY010000031.1 GCA_025922915.1 Candidatus Methylomirabilota bacterium
GAGCCGCCGGGCACGCGGTCCGGCGCGCGCGGGTTGCGCGGCGTCCCCTGCACCGCGTTCACGCCGAAGGTGCCCATCGCGAGCTCGCTCATCGTGAGCTTGCCCAGCACGATGGCGCCGGCGGCGGCCAGACGCCGGGCCACCGTGCAGTCCTCGCCGGCCGTCCAGTAGTCGCGGAGCCCGGTGCCGCACGTGTTCGGCAGCCCGCGCACGAAGAGGAGATCCTTCAGGCCCACCGGGACGCCGTGCAGCGGGCCGGCCAGGCGTCCCGCGGCGCGCGCGGCGTCCAGGTCGCGGGCCCGGGCGAGCGCGCCCTCGGCGTCCACCGCGACGAAGCCGCTCCGCGTGAGGTCGAGCGCCGTGATGCGCTCGAGCAGCCCCCGGGTCGTGGCGACGGCCGTCGTGCGCCCCTCGCGGATGGCGGCGGCGACGGCAGCGACGCCCGGTGCTTCACCCGTGTCCGCGGTACCGGCCCTCGTCATGCCGCCCCGCGCATTGCGCTCAGCGGATGCGGAGCAGGCGCGCCGCCGTGCCCCCCAGGATGCGCGCCTGGTCGGCGCGGGACAGGCCCTTCAGCCCGGTCACCACCTCCACCGGACGCTCGTAGCCCATGTCGAAGCAGTAGTCGCTGCCGATCATGACGCGGTCGGCGCCGACGAGATCGATCAGGTACCGCAGCGAGGCCGGCGCGTGGCTGATGGTGTCGTACGTGAAGCGGCGCAGGTAGGCCGAGGCCGGCCGCTTCATGTGCGCCAGCTCGCGCCGCACCCGGCGGCCGCGGTCCAGCCGGCCCACGAGGTACGGCAGCGTCCCGCCGGCGTGGGGGAGGCACACGGTGAGCTTCGGGAAGCGGTCGAGGACGCCGCCGAAGATCAGGTGGGCGGCGGCGATGCCCGTGTCGTAGGGGTTGCCGAGCAGGTTGCCCAGGTAGAAGGGCGCGAGCCGCTGCGCGCCCACCACGTTCAGCGGGTGCAGGAAGGCGGGCAGGCCGAGGGCGTGGATGCGCTCCCACACCGGGGTGAAGGCCGGGTCGTCGAGCTCGCGACCGTTGACGTTGGTGCCCAGGTACACGCCGCGGATGCCGGGCAGCCGGGCTGCGCGGTCCACCTCGTCCGCGGCGGCCTTGGCGTCCTGCATCGGCAGCGTGGCGAGGCCGACGAACCGGTCGGGGTAGGCGGTGTGCGCCTCCGCCATGGCGTCGTTGACGACGCGGGCGAGGCGCGCCCCCAGGTCGGCGTCGGCCCAGTAGACCATCGGGAAGGTCAGCGACAGCGCGTGCACCTGCACGCGCGCCCGGTCCATCGCCCGCAGCCGCGTCTTCAGATCGTAGAACTCGCGGCGCAGGTGGCCACCGAGGACGGCACCGACCTTGATGGCGGGGCCAGCCGGATCCGAGCGGTCGAGGGTCACGCCGTGGGCGGGGCCGTCGGTCTCCATGATGCGGAGATACGTCTCGGGGAAGTAGTGGGCGTGGATGTCGATCGCTGCCACCGGCGGCCGGGCCGCCACGCCGGACCGCCGGCCCGCCGCGCGGCTCACGACCGCTCCTGGTTGCAGAGGTCGAGCGCCGTCAGGGCGTACAGCTTGGCCCCGGTCACGAGATCGGCGATCCGCATGCCGAAGTTGCCGCCGCCCACGCTCACCCCCGGCCCGTAGGTCACCGACGGGATCCGCATCTCGTTGAAGCAGTTGATGTCGCGCCACATGCTGGAGAACGGCGGCGCCGGCGGGGGCGGCGTCCCGCCGAGGACGGCCTCGTGGGCGCGCGTGATGGCGGCGGTCAGCGGCGCGACCTTGCCGGCGTCGGCCTCGTAGGCGGGACGGTACAGGTAGAGCTCCACCTCGCCGGCCAGTCCGAGACCGGCCACCAGGCGCTGCAGCTCCTCGCGCACGTCGAGCGGGTTCTGGGCCGGCGTCACCCGCACGTCCACGTAGATCGCGCACTGCTGGACGGTCTTGGTGATCTTGTACGGCACGCCGCCGCGGATGGCGCCGACGTTGACGCGGGGAACGACGACCCCGCCCGGGCACTCGTAGCGGTGGCGCTGCTCGTACTCGTACGCCCACTCGTCCAGCCGCTGCAGCACGGGCGCCATGCGCACGATGGCGTTCGGGTTCTTCTCGATGGGCGTCGGGCGCTGGATGTAGGGCGTGTAGATGGGCAGGTCGTTACCGAAGACGGTGATCTTGAAGAACGCCTTGCCCGCCTCCACCCCGACGATGCCGAAGTCCGTGCCCTCCGCCACCAGCGCGAAGTCGCCGACGCCGCCGTGGGTGATCGCGTAGCGGGTGCCCGCCTCCTTGGCGAGGTACTCCGGGGGCTGGAACTCGTCCACGGGCTCCAGCCCGATCTCGCCCACGACCGCCATGAGGACCAGGTCGCCCAGCAGGCCGACGCCGCTGTCCTTGAGGGCCTTGGCGGCGATCAGCCAGGTGGCCATCGGGCCCTTGTCGTTGCAGACGC
The DNA here is from genome assembly GCA_025922915.1 of Candidatus Methylomirabilota bacterium. GTDB lineage: Bacteria > Methylomirabilota > Methylomirabilia > Rokubacteriales > CSP1-6 > JAICGY01. Next base: position 2,465 of record JAICGY010000031.1, read on the forward strand.
CGTTGCCGACGAGGACGTCGCCCTCGCGCCACGCCGAGTGGAAGACGGGGTCGGCGGCGCGGCGCGTGGTCCAGTACTCGTCCTTGTGGATGGTGGTGTCCATGTGGCTGTTGAAGACCAGGCTCCGGCCCCGCCCGCTGCCGGGCAGCACGCCGAGCACGTTCGGGCGGTCGGGCACGAGCGCCACCTTGCGCGAGGCGATGGACTGGCGCTGGAGCCAGGCGTGGACGTACTCGCCCACCGGCCCCTCGCTGCCGGTCGGGCTGTCGATGTTGCCCAGGTCGAGCGCGACCTTCACGAGCTCGTCGACGTCGATGTGGTCGAGCACACGCTGCGCGCGGGCGTCCGGGGTCATGACGGCTCCTTTGCGGCGATCGCGGGATCGGGCTGGTTGGTCTCGATCACGTCCTGCACGCGCGTGCGCAGCGCCGGCACCTCCGCCGGCGGCCACGCCGTCACGCCGACGTCGGCGAGCAGCCGCGCCGGCCGCCCGAACACCAGCAGCCGGTCGGCGGTGTCGATGGCCTCCTCGAGCTGGTGGGTCACGAGGATGGCGGTCTTGCCCTCGCTCCGGACCATCTCGAAGAACTGGCCGCGGATCTGCCGGGCCGTCACCTCGTCGAGGTGGCCGAACGCCTCGTCGGCGAGGAGGATCGACGGGTTCACGGCGAAGGCCCGGGCCAGGGCGGCGCGCTGGCGCATGCCCCCCGACAGCTCGCCGGGGTAGGCGCGCAGGAAGCCGTCGAGGCCCAGGCGGTGCAGCCAGCGCTCGGCCCGGCTGCGCTGCTCGGCCGGCGGCAGCCCGATCACCTCCAGACCGAGCGTGACGTTGTCGAGCAGAGAGCGCCAGGGCAGCAGCCGGTCCTGCTGGAAGACGATGCCGATGCGGCCGCGGAAGTGGTCGAAGTCCCCGTAGGGCGTGCGGCCGTCGATCTCGATGGCGCCCTCCGTCGGCTTCTCCAGCCCGATCAGGATGTTGAAGAAGGTCGACTTCCCGCAGCCGGTCTTGCCGACGATGGCCACCACCTCGCCGCGGCGGACGGTGAAGTCCAGCCGGTCGATCGCGACGACCGGCACGCCCGAGCCCTTCTGGCGGAACACCTTGCGGAGCGCCCGCACGTGGATGTCGTCGCTCACTCGCGCCAGACCAGCAGCCGCCGCTCGAGGCGGGTCACCGCGATGTTGGCGAGCATCAGGATGACGACGAGCACCACCGTCCAGGCGAAGACCTCCGCCACCGAGAAGGTCTCGTTCGCCATCAGGAGCGCGTAGCCGATGCCGGAGGTGGCGCCGACCAGCTCGGCCATCGTCACCACCCGGATGGCGAGGCTGAGGTTCACCTTCCAGCTCGTCAGGATCGCGGGCACGGTGGCGGGCAGGATGAGCTTCGCGAAGAACTGGCGGGCGCTCGGCCGCAGCGCGCGCACCATGTCGCGCAGGTCCTTGCTCACGCCGTGCATGCCGTCCAGCAGGTCGATCACGAAGATGGGGGCGCACACGACGACGAGGATGAACGCGATCCGCACCTCGCGGTTGCGGAACCAGAGCACGGCGAACAGGATCCAGCAGAGCACCGGCACCGCCATCAGCAGCTTGACGAACGGCATGAGGTACCGCTCGACGGCGTTCCACCGGTACATCGCCATCGCGAGCGTCATGCCGAGGACGAACGAGACGAGGAGGGCGGCGGCCACGCGCGCCACCGTGACCGCGATGAACTCGGGGCGGGCCAGGATGTCGGCCAGGCTCTGGCCGATCCGGGCCCAGCTCGGCGCCACGAACGGCGGCAGCATCATCGAGGCCAGGTGCCACAGCACGAAGAAGGCCGCCAGCGAGACGATGGTCTCCTTGGGCCATCGCCCCGTCCGGGCGACCTCCACGGCCTCGACGGCCTCGCTGTGACGCGCGGCGCTGGGCTCGGTCACGGCCGGCCGCTCACGGCACGTGGATGACCTTCTGGTCCGGCACCGGCGCCTTGAAGTACCCCTCGTCGATGGCGACCTTGATGACCTCCCAGAGGGTCTCGCGCGCCGTCGGGTCGGTGGTGGCGCGCACGTCGAACACGACCCGGGGGGCGGTGATCATGTCCTTGAAGGCGCCCGCCGGCAGCTTGATCGCCTTCTGGAGGAGCTGGTCGCACTCGTCGGGGTTCGACCGCATGAACCGCGCCGCCTCGTCGAAGGCGGCCACGACGCGCGGCAGGGCCTCGCCGTTGCGCGCGATCCAGTCCTCGCGCACCCCGAGGGCGAGGAGCCAGCCGTCCTTGCCCGTCACCTCGCGCCAGCCCTGCTTGCCGTTGAACACGATGCGGTAGGCGGGGTTGTCCCGCATGGTCAGGGTCGCCGTGGGCTCCCAGGTCATGCCCGCATCGACGCGGTCGGCGGCGAGCTGGGTGCGGACGAGGGGCGGGCCGGCCTGGACGACGGTGGCGTCCTTGCCGAGCTCCACGCCCTTGCGCTTGGCGTAGACGCTCAGCATCGAGTACTCCGACGAGGCCATGTCGGCGGCGATCGTCTTGCCCTTGAGATCGGTGACGGACTTGATCGCGGGATCCTTGGTGATGACGGACATCGACGTCATGTCCACCAGCGTGGCGACGATCGTGAGCGGCACGCCCTCCAGCCGCATCCGCTGGAACACCAGCGGCCCCCCGGGCACCCCGTCCGTCTCGCCGGAGGCGGCCGAGCCGTAGTAGGCGCTCACGGCCCCGTACACCTTCACCTCCATGTCGATCCCGTGCTTGCGATCGAAGCCCTTCTCCTTGAGGACGTTGATGATCATCGCGGAGTGGGACGGAAAGGCCAGGTTGCCCACCTTGATCTTCACCGGCTCCTGGGCCGGCGTCGCCGTGCCCCCGAGCGCCAGGGCGAGCCCCGCTGCGATGCCTCCCAGCCACACGCGAAGCGCTCCTGATGGTGTCATCGTCTCCTCCTCGTCGGCCCCGTCATCCCTGCCTGGATCGTCGCTCCCGTCACGCCGGCGCCTCCGGCCGCCCCCCGCCCGCCCCGGCCCCGCCCGCGCTCCGGGCGGCGCGGATCAGCCCGAGCACGCGGTCGGGGGACAGCGGCAGGGCGGTCACGTGCACGCCCAGCGGCGCCAGGGCGTCGGCCACCGCGTTGGCGATGGCGGCGCCGCAGCCCGAGCTGCCCCCCTCGCCCGCGCCCTTCACGCCGAGCGGGTTCAGCGGCGTCGGCGTCTCCTCCAGGATGCGGACGACGGTCGTGTCCGGCATCTCCATCGCCGTCGGCAGCAGGTAGTCCATCAGCGTGGTGGTCAGGATCTGCCCCTGCTCGTCGTACGCGAGCTCCTCCAGCAGCGCGCCCCCGAGACCCTGGGCGAGGGCGCCGACGAGCTGGCCGTCGACGATGAGCGGGTTGACGGCCCGGCCCACGTCGTAGGTGATCGCGTACTTCCGCACCGCGACGACGCCGGTCTCGACGTCGACCTCCACCACCGCCACGTGCGTGCCGTAGGGATAGGTCATCTTCGGCGCCTGGAAGAACCTTGCGGCGTAGAGGCCGGGCTCCATGCCCGCCGGGCCCGGCAGCGCCGCCCGCGACAGCTCGCGGAACGTCACCCGGCGGTCCGGCAGGCCGCGCACGTGGACGGCGCGCTCGGTCAGGACGAGGTCCGCCGGCGCCGCCTCGAGGAGCCCGCCGGCGACGGTGACGATCTTCTCGCGCACCGCCCGGGCCGCCTCGACGGCGGCCGGGAGCGCGACCGAGGCGCCCCGGCTGGCGAAGCCGCCGACGCCGAAGGGGACCAGCGCGCTGTCCCCGTGGACGACGGTGATGTCCTCCGGCGCCACGTCCAGCACGTCGGCGACCACCTGGGCCATCGTGGTCTCGATGCCCTGCCCGACCGCCGCGATGCCCGAGTACACGACGACGTGGCCCGTGGCGTCCACCTCGACGCGCGCGTACTCCCAGGGACCGAGGCCGGCCTTCTCCACGACGCAGCCGACGCCGATCCCGAGATAGCGCCCCTCCCGGCGCGCCGCCGCCTGCTCGGCGCGGACCGCGTCGTAGCCCACGCACTCCAGCGCCTGGTCGAGGGCCGAGCGGTAGTCGCCGCAGTCGTAGACGGTCCGCTGGTTCAGCGAGGCGCCGCCGACCTCGTACGGCATCTCGGACGGGGCGATGAAGTTGCGGCGGCGCAGCTCGAGCGGGTCGATCTCCAGCCGGGCGGCCGCGATGTCCATCAGCCGCTCGCGCACGAACGTGCACTCGTACCGCCCGGGCCCGCGGTACGTCCCGGTGGGCGTCTTGTTGCTCATGACGCAGTCGACCTCGCACGTGTAGTGCGGGATCCGGTACGGGCCGGGCAGCAGGGCGGCGGTGAGCTCGGGCACCACCACGCCGTGAGTCCGGATGTAGCCGCCCAGGTCCACCACGAAGTGGTCGACGAGGGCGACGATCCGGTGGTCGGCGTCGAAGCCGATCTCGATGTCGTGGTACTGCTGGCGCGAGTGGTTGGTGGCCATGAAGTGCTCGCGGCGGTCCTCGATCCACTGCACCGGCCGGCCCAGCCGCATGGCCGCCCACGGCACCAGCAGGTCCTCCGGGTAGAACTCCCCGCGCACCCCGAACCCGCCGCCCACCTCGAGCTCGACGAAGCGGATGAGGTGCTCGGGGTGGCCGAGCAGGTCGGCGAGCACGCGCCGGTTGAAGTGCGGCACCTTGGCGACGCCCCACAGGCTGATCACGTGGCTCGCCGGGTCGAAGGCCGCCGTCAGCCCGCGCGTCTCCATCGGCACGCCGGTGTGGCGCTGGACGGCGAAGCGCTCGCGCACGCGATGGGCGGCCCGGGCCATGGCCGCGCGGGCGTCGCCCCGGTGGGTCTCCAGCCGGTCCACGACGTTGCCCCCGATCGCCTCGTGCACCACGGGCGCGCCCGTCTCCAGCGCGCGCAGGGCGTCGGCGACGACCGGGAGCGGATCGTAGTCCACCTCGATCGCCTCCAGCGCGTCCTCCGCGAGGTAGCGGCTCGCCGCCACCACGAAGGCCACCGGCTCGCCGACGTAGCGGACCTTCTCGCGCGCGAGCGGCGGCTGCAGGCACGCGACGATGGCCGGGCGCGGACCCAGCCGGACCGGGATGCGCCCGATGCCCTCGAGGTCGTCCGCCGTGATCACGGCGGCCACGCCGGGCCGGGCCAGCGCCGCCTTGGCCCTGATCGCGCCCAGCCGCGCGTGCGGGTGCGGCGAGCGGAGCACGGCGGCGTGCAGCATGCCGGGCAGCCGGAAGTCCGCGGCGTAGTGCCCGCGGCCGGTGAGGAGCCGGGCGTCCTCAATGCGCCGCATCGAGCGACCGAACGCTGGCGAGGCCATGCTCAGGGCGGGACCTCCGTGGAGTGCGAGGACGTGACGTCGAGACGGAAGAGGCGGACGGCGTTGCCGCCCAGGATGGCGGCCTGCGCGTCCGGTGGCAGCCCGGCCCTGCGCACGCTGGCCAGGGGCTCGGGATCGCCGACCCAGAATGGGTGGTCGCTGCCGAGGACCACGCGGTCGGCGCCCACCACCTGCACCAGGTAGGCGAGGGCGGGCGGGTGCTGGACCAGCGTGTCGTAGTGGAAGCGCCGGAGATAGCCGCTCGGCAGCGCCGCGCCGTCCGCCGCGACCTCGGGCCGCGCCCGGTGGCCGCGGTCGAAGCGGCCGATGTGGTACGGCAGGAAACCGCCGCCGTGCACGAGCACCACGTCGAGCGCCGGGAAGCGGTCGAGCGTGCCGCCGAGGATCAGGCTCGCCGCCGCCAGCGTGGTCTCGAACGGGTAGCCCACGAGGTTGTGCAGGTAGTGGCGGCCGAACCGCTCCACCGCCTCGAGCGCGTAGGGGTGCAGGACCACGGGGGCTCCAAGGTCCACCGCGGCCCTCCAGAACGGGTCGAACGCGCGGTCGCCGAGGGCGCGGCCGAGCGCGTGGGGGTCGATCATCGCGCCGCGCAGCCCGAGCTGGCGCACCGCCACCCGCAGCTCGTCGGCGGCGCGCGCGGGATCCTGCAGCGGCACGGTGGCGAGGCCGCGATGGCGCGCCCCCGCCGCCGCCAGCGTGGCGGCGAGCGCCTCGTTCTGCACGCGGCTCCAGCCCGCCCCGTCGGCCGCGGGGAGCCCGTACCCGGCCACGTCCATCAGCGGGCCGAACACGGCGACGTCGATGCCCTGCTGGTCGAGGAAGGCCTGGTGGCGATCCAGGCTGTGGAGCGCGGGCAGCAGCGGCCGCGTGGGCGGCTCGGCGCCGATCTGCAGGCGCGGGCGCTCGGCGTCGTCCACCACGCGCACGCCGAACCGCCCCGGAGAACGCCGCGCGGCGGTCAGCGCCTCCGGCGACAGGAGGTGGACGTGGACATCGACCGTCCGCGGCCTCAGCGCCATCGCACGAGGGCCCGGTCCAGGGTCTGCGCGGCCTGGGAGATCAGGAGGGCGAGCAGGAGCACCGACCCGATCACCGCGTACAGCTCGAGGATGAGGAACGTGTTGCCGTAGTAGATCAGCCGCTCGCCCAGGCCGACCAGCGAGATGAGCATCTCCCCGACGACCATGCCCTTGACCGCCTGCACCGCCCCCAGCCGGAGGCCGAGCATCACCGCGGGCAGGGCCGACGGCAGGTAGATCCGCCCGAACAGCGCCAGCTCGCCGGCGCCGAAGAGCCGCGCCATGTCGACCAGCGAGCGCTCGGTGGCGCGCACCCCGGTCGTGGTGTTCACCACGACGACGAAGAACGAGAACATGAAGACGGTCGCGGCCACGACGGTGTCGCGGACGCCGAACAGCGCGATGAGCACGGGCACGAGGGCGGACAGCGGAGCCGACATGAGCGCGTTGACCCAGCCGTCCAGCAGCAGCCGCACGGTGGCGAAGCGGCCCATGGCGAGCCCCACGGCGACGCCGAGGACGGCGGCCGGCACGAAGCCCTTCACCAGCGAGAGCAGGCTGGAGGCGGCCGCTCCCGGCAGGGTGCCGTCGGCGAGCAGGCCCCACCAGACGCGCGCGATGCCCGAGACGGGCGGGACGAAGAGCGAGACGTCCAGGCGGCCGACGATCTCCCACGCCGCCAGCAGGCCGGCCACCGCCCCCAGCCCGGCCACCCCGAACTGCCGGTCCGCGCCGGCGCCGGTCACTGCAGCTTCCTGAGGATCTTCCACAGCTCGTCGACGAGCCGGGTGAAGCCGACGCTCGCCCGCACGTCGGAGGCCTCGCGCGGCCGGGGCAGTGGCACGTCGAGCACCCGGTGGACGCGGCCCGGCCGCGGGCTCAGCACCACCACGCGGTCGGAGAGGTAGACCGCCTCCTCCATGCTGTGGGTGACGAACACCACGGTGGCGCGCTCCTCGGACCAGAGCGCGAGCAGGTCGTCCTGGAAGAGCCGCCGCGTCTGCTCGTCGATGGAGGCGAACGGCTCGTCCATCAGCAAGATCTGGGGGCGGACGGCGAGCGCGCGGGCCAGCCCCACGCGCTGCTGCATCCCGCCCGACAGCTGCGCGGGGTAGGCCTGCTCGAACCCGTCGAGCCCGACCTTGGCGATGGCCCGGCCGGCGACCGCCGCGCGCTCGGCGGCGGCGACCCCGCGGAGCAGCAGGCCGAACTCGACGTTGCGCTGCACGGTCGACCACGGCAGCAGGGCGAAGTCCTGGAACACCATGCTGCACTCGGGGCCGGGGCCGCGCACCTCGCGCGGGCCGACGAGGATGCGCCCGCGGTCCACGGGCTGGAGGCCCGCGATCGCCTTCAGCAGCGTCGTCTTGCCGCACCCGCTGGGGCCGATGAGGCTCAGGAACTCGCCGGCGCCGACGCGCACGCTCACGTCCACGAGGGCGGGCATGGCGCCGAAGGCCTTCGAGACGCCGTCGACGACGATCTCGAGGGACGCGGGGGCCCGGGACGCCGCCGCCGGCGCCGCCATCACGCGCGCCATCGGAGCAGGCGGCGCTCGACGCGGCCCAGCCCGGCGAGCACGGCGCCGGCCAGCAGGAGCGTCCACAGCACGGTGGCGAACATCCGGTCGTGCTCGAACATCGAGCGCGACGTCATGATCAGCTTGCCGAGGCCGAACGGCGACAGCAGCAGCTCGGCCACCAGGAGGCCCACGAAGGCGCGCGAGAGGCCGTAGCGGAGGCCGGCGAGGATCATGGGCAGCGCGCTCGGCAGCACGACGCGGCCGACGAGCTGGCCCCACGAGGCGCCGAAGGCCCGGGCCATCTCGAGCAGCCGCGGGCGCACGTCGCGCACGCCGCCGTAGGCGTTCATCGTGACGAAGGGCGCGCTGAAGACGAACACGATCACGGCCGAGGACAGGATGCTGATGCCGAAGGACAGGATGACGAGCGGGATCAGCGCCGCCGTGGGCAGGGCGATCAGCAGGTCGACGTAGATCCGCGCCACCCGCCCCACCGGGCGGACGACGCCCATGAGCAGCCCGAGCGGCACGCCGAGCAGGGCGGCGGCGCCGAAGCCCAGGAGCAGCGACCGGGCGCTGGTGGCGGTGGCGTCGAGCAGGGCGCCCGACGTCACCAGCGCGGCCAGGGCCACCAGCGTCGCCCCCGGCGACGGGAAGTTGAAGCTGATCGGCACCCGCGCCGCCCACTCCCACGCCAGGAGGAAGGCCGCGACGGAGGCCAGCCGCAGGGCGAGGACCACTACCGCCGTCCGATGTCCTCGAGGACCGCCTGCAGCGCCGTCACGTCGAAGAACTGCTCGGGCTTCCACTTGTCGGCCGGGCCGCTGAGGTTGCCGGTGGCGACCTGGAAGCCCAGGTTGGCGGCGGCGCCCGGCCCCCGCATCCGGTCGAGGCCGCCGTTGAGGTCGAAGATCTTCACGAGCGCCTTCAGCTGCCCCTCGAGCTTGGCGTCGTCGACCTCCTTCATCGCCGGGCCGCGCTCGCGCACCCAGAACTTCAGGTCCCGTGCCCCCTCGCGATAGGACTGGAGGATGCGGCGCACCAGCTTCTGCACGACCTCGGGGCGCGTCCGGGCGAACTCCCCGTTGACGACCAGCGTGCTCGAGGACACCGGCTGGTCGGTGAAGTCGATGAGGACGTGGAACTTGCCGGGCGCGCGGTCGCTGACCACCTGGGCGGCCGTGAGGTCGAACGCCGCCGCGTCGACGGCGCCGCGCAGCAGGGCCTCCGCGCGCGCCGGCGAGCCCTCCGGGATGAACACCACGCTGGGCTCGACGCCCGGCCGGGATTTCAGGTAATGGGTCAGCAGCGACTGCACGGTGGCCTTGGGCGAGTGCGACGCCAGGCGGACGCCGTGGAGCGCCTTGACGTCCGCGATCTCCTTCTTGGCCATGACGACGAACTCGGGGCGCGAGAGCTCCATCACTCCGCGGACGGCGGCGCCCTTCTCGATGGCCGGGTAGAACGGCGCGAAGCCCGTCGCCACCTGGCCCTGGCCGTCGATGACGGCGAGCATGGCGGCCTCCGGCGACCGGAGGTCCTTGACCGTCACCTTGATGCCGTCCTCCCGCTCCAGGAGCCGCAGCCCCACCAGCATGGGCAGGTTCACCACCCGGGTGACGGTCGAGACGAGCGTGAGCTCCTCGGCGGCGCCGGCGGGGCGGGCGGGCCCGGCGAGCGTCGAGGCGAGCAGCGCGAGGGCGAGCGTCAGGCGAAGCAGGGTCATGCTGGGCTCCTCGTGGGAGTGGGCGTGAGGGTGGCGAGCGTGGCGGCCGCGGCGCGGGCCGCGGCCACGATGTTCTTGTAGCCCGTGCAGCGACAGAGGTTGCCGGCGAGCGCCTCGCGGATCTCCGCCTCCGTGGGGTCCGGGTGATCGCGCAGGAAGCAGGTGAGCGTCATGAGGAACCCCGGCGTGCAGAAGCCGCACTGCAGGCCATGGTGCTCCCGGAACGCCTCCTGGAGGGGATGGAGCCGGTCGCCATCGGCCAGCGACTCGACGGTGAGGATTTCCCGGCCGTGCGCCTGGACGGCCAGGAGCAGGCACGAGCGCACGGCGTCGCCGTCGAGGACGATCGTGCACGCGCCGCACACGCCGTGCTCGCAGCCGAGGTGGGTGCCGGTGAGCCCCAGGTCGTCGCGCAGGAAGTCCGCGAGGGTGCGCCGCGGCTCGACCGCCGCCTCGTGCACCCGGCCGTTGACGGTGACCCGGATCGTCCGCTCGCTCATGGCGTGACCGCCTCCCCTCCGCCCTGCGCCCGCTCCACGGCGCGGGCGAGCGCGCGGCGGGTGAGGACGCCGGCCACGTGCGTCCGGTACTCGGCCGAGGCGTGCAGGTCGCTGTCGGGCCGGACGGCCGCGGCCGCCCGGCGGCCGGCCTCCTCCAGCGCGCGGGCGTCGGGCCGGCCGCCCACCAGCACGGCCGCCGCCTCCGCCGCCACCACCGGCGTCGGGCCCACGCCCGTCAGCGCGACGGCGGCCCCGACGCAGGCGCCCGCCTCGTCGAGCGTCACGCTGGCCGCGACGCCGACGAGGGCGAAGTCACCGTGGCGCCGGCTGACCTCGACGAACGCGGTGCCCGTGCTCGGCGGCGCCACCGGCAGCCGCACCTCGACGAGGAGCTCGCCGGGCTCGAGCGTGGTCGTCAGGTAGCTCACGAAGAACTCCTCCGGCGCCAGCTGCCGCTCCCCGCCCGGGCCCCGGACGACGAGGCGCCCCCCGAGGGCGGCCACCACCGCGGGCAGCTCGGCGGCCGGGTCGGCATGGGCGAGGCTGCCTCCGATGGTGCCGCGGTTGCGGATCTGGAAGTGGCCGATCTGCGGCATGGCGTCCGCGAGCAGCGGGCAGCGCCGCCGCACCAGCGCCGACTGCTCGACCGCGCGCTGGCGGGTCATGGCTCCGATCGCCAGCGTGCCGTCGACCTCGCGGATGCCGGCCAGCGCCGGGATGTCGTTGACGTCCACGACGATCCGGGGCCGGACGAGCCGGAAGCTGAGCATGGGCATCAGGCTCTGGCCGCCGGCCAGGACCTTCGCCTGCTCGCCGTGCCGGCCCAGCAGCGCGAGCGCCTCCTCCACCGACGTGGGCGCCTCGTAGTCGAACGGCGGTGGCTTCATGCCGCTCCCGCTCCAGAAGTGATCAGCTCGCTCGTCACCGTGGTCTGCGCCACCACCGCGCCGCCGCGGACGACGTGGGACGGCGGGCGCTGCCGGGTGAGCGCCTCCTTGACGCCGGGGGCGTCCCACACCAGCAGGTCGCCGGCGCACCCCGGCTCGAGCCCGTAGCGCGGCAGCCGCATCGCGCGGGCGGCATTCACGGTGACCATGTCGAACACGGTCTCCAGCTCGTCCGGGTACGTGAGGTGGGCGGCGTGCGCGGCGAACAACGCGACCTCCAGCTGGCTCGCGCGCCCGAAGGGGTAGTACGGGTCGTCGACGTCGTCCTGGCCGGAGGCCACGTTGACGCCCGCCCGGAGCAGCTCGCGCACCCGGGTGATGCCGCGGCGGACGGGCTCGCGATCGCGCCGGCCGGCCAGGACCAGGCTGATGTGGGGGTTGCTCACGATCGTGATGCCGGCGTCCTTCACGAGGCCGATGACCTTGGCCGCGTACGTGTCGTTGTAGGCGGCGAGCGCGCCGCAGTGGCTGGCGCTCACGCGCCCGCCGTAGCCCTCCCGGAGCGTCTTCACGGCAAGGTACTCCAGGCTCCGCGAGTTGGCATCGTCCGTGTCGTCGACCAGCATGTGGACGTCGGCGTCGTGCTCGCGCGCGATGGCGAAGACGATGTCGACGTGGCGCCGGGCGTCCTCGTCGGTCATCTCGTACCACGGCAGGCCGCCGATCACGTCGGCGCCGAGCGCCATCGCCTCCCGCAGGAGCGTCTCGGCGCCGGGGTCGCGCAGGAGGCCCTCCTGGGGGAAAGCCACGACCTGGATCCGGACCAGGTCCGCGTACCGGGCGCGCAGCGCCAGGAGGCCGCGCACCGGCACGAGGCCCCCCACGGTGCCGACGTCGGCGAAGGCGCGCACGGCGAGCGCACCCTCGCGGACGCCCATCTCGATCACCGCCCCGGCGCGGGCGACGATGTCCGCCTCCGGGTAGGTGCGCTTGAAGTCCCAGGTGATCTCGATCGCCTCCTGCAGCGTCTGCGAGCGGTTGGGGCGCATGACCTCGCCCAGGCGCGCCTTGTCGAGGTGGACGTGCGGGTTGACGAAGGGCGGCGTGACGAGCCGGCCGCCGGCGTCGATCTCGCGGGCAGCCCGGTCCCCGATGACGGGCGCCACGGCGACGATCGCGCCCTCCGCGATGCCGATGTCGCACGGCTCCGCCGTGCCGCGCCGGCGGGCGCGGCGGACGATGAGCTGCATGGCGGCTCGCGTGGCGGTCAGTCGAGGAGCGCCTTGCGCTGCCCGCCGTCCAGCGTGATCAGGGCGCCGTTCATGAAGCTCGCCCGGCTGGACGCCACGAAGACGGCGACGTTCGCGACCTCCTCCACCGTGCAGATGCGCCCGAGCGGGATGCTGCGCTCCGCCCGCTTCTGCGCCTCGTCCACGCTGATCTTGCGGACCTTGGCGATCCCGCCGATCAGGGTGTCCCAGCGCTCGGTCGTGACCGGGCCCGGGTTGATGGCGTTGATGCAGATGTTGTGCGGCCCGTACTGCTCGGCGAGGGCGACGGTGACGGCGAGGTCGGCGGCGTTGGCCGCGCTCGGCGTCAGCTCGATGCCGATGGGCTTCACGCCGTCGTTGCCGACGATGTTGACGATCCGCCCGCCCCCCTGCTTGAGCATGTGGGGAATGACGGCCTTCATGCACCGCACGTAGCCCATGAACTTGAGCTGCAGCGCCTGCTGCCACTGCTCCTCGCTGAGGTCCAGGAGCAGGCCGCCGGGCGCGGCGCCGGCATTGTTCACGAGGACGTCGATGCGGCCGAAGCGCCCCACGGTCGTGTCCACGATCTTCTGGACGTCGGCCTCGCGGGTGAGGTCGCCCGCGACGGCGAGCACCTCGCCGCCGGTCGCTTTGGCCAGCTCCGCCGCCGCCGTGTCCAGGTCGGCCTTGGTGCGCGCGCAGATCGCGACCTTCGCCCCCTCCTCCAGCAGCCCGCGCGCCACGCCCTTGCCGATGCCCTTGCTGCCGCCCGTGACGAGCGCGACCTTGCCCTTCAAGCCGAGATCCATGGCATGGACTCCTTTCGGGTATCGCCTGCCGCGGCGCGCGCCAGGCGAAGCGGCGGAGGCGGCGCTAGCCCCGGCCGCCGTACAGCATGCGGGACAGCACGGGCTTCATCTGCCCGCCGTCCACGTTGACGGAGACGCCGTTCACGAAGCTCGCCCGGTCGGACGCGAGGAACAGCACGACGTTGGTCACCTCGCGCGGCGTCGCGATGCGTCCCAGTCCGAGCGGGATGCTGGACACGTGCGCGTCCACGACGTGGTCGACGGACACGCCGCGGCGCCGGGCCACCTGCTCGAAGAGCCCGCGCATCAGCCCGGTCTCCACCGGTCCCGGGTTCACGGCGTTGACGTAGATGCCCTCCGGGCCGTACTGCTCGGCGAGCGTCGCCGTGAAGATCAGCTCGGCGGCGCAGCAGATGGCGGGCACGATCTCCCAGTGCGCGCACTTCACGCCGTCGTTGCCGACGACGTTCACGATGCGGCCGCCGCCCCGGCCGCGCATCACCGGGATCGCCGCCCGCGTGCAGCGCACGAGCCCCAGCAGCTTCAGGTCGATGCCGCGCTCCCAGTCGTCGTCGCTCAGCTCCTCGACGGTGCCGCCGGGGGCGACGCCCGCGCTGTTGACGAGGACGTCCAGCCGCCCGAACGCGCGCACGACCTCGTCCACCAGGCGCTCGGGCTCGCCGCGCCGGCTCAGGTCGACGGGGATGCCGACGACGCGGGCGCCGGTGGCGGCGCCGATCTCCGCGGCGCGGGCGTCCAGGTCGGCCTTGGTCCGCGCGCAGATCGCGACGTGCGCGCCCTCCTCGGCGAACCCCAGCGCGACGTCGGCGCCGATGCCCCGGGTGGCGCCCGTGACCAGGACGACCTTGCCTTTCAGCGCGAGATCCAATGGAGGCCTCCTCCGTGCGGTGCCGCGCGCGCCGGCGTGCGGGACGGAAACTAAACAATCGACAATCGATTGTCAACGGACCTAAGATCCCCCGCTGTGGTGAACCGTGCCGCACCCTTCGAGAGGCCGACGACCCTGGCCGTGGAGACCGCCCGTCACCTCCGCGAGGCGATCATCCGCGGCGACCTCCGGGCCGGCGAGCGGCTGAACGAGGCGCGGCTCACCAAGCAGCTGGCGCTCAGCCGCTCGCCCGTGCGCGAGGCGCTGCGCATCCTGGAGGCCGAGGGCCTCGTGACCGTCGAGCCCCACCGCGGCGCCCACGTCCGTACGCGCTCCGGCGAGGATCTCCGCGAGATCTTCGACGTGCGGCTGATGTTCGAGACGCACGCGCTCCGGCACCACCGGGACCGGCTGACCGCCGACGCCGTGCGGCCGCTCCGGACGGCGGTCGCCGAGGCGCGGGCGGCGCTGGCGCGCGCGGCCGACGACGTCGAGCCGTGGCACCAGGCCTCGCTGCGCTTCCACGACGGGCTCGTCGCGCTGGCCGGCAACCGGCACCTGCAGCGGCTCTACGAGGAACTCAAGCTCTCCTTGCGGTGGTTCCAGATCGCGGTGATCGGCCTGCCCGAGCAGCCCCCGCGCGCGCAGGCCGCCCACGAGGCCATCCTGCGCGCGATCGAGGCCGGCGAGGCCGGGCGGGCCGCCGACCTGGTCGCCGACCACGTCACCGACCTGAAGGACGCGCTCCTCACCGCCATGGCCCGGCGCGCCGAGCCCGGAGGACCCGCATGAGACTGGTCGACCTGTCCCATCCCTGGAACATGCACACGCCGGGCTGGATCGGCTACCCCGGCTCCAAGATCTACTACACGCAGACGCTGCAGACGAACCGCATCGTCTCGCAGCGCGTGGAGACGTCGCTCCACGTCGGCACCCACCTGGACGGCCCGATGCACGCGGCGGACGGCGCCGGCGACATCGCCTCGCTGCCCCTGACGAAGCTGGTGCACGAGGGCGTGATCGTGGACGTCTCCGACGTCGTCGAGGACTGGAGCATCATCACCCCCGAGCACATCACCGCCCGCATGGAGGTCAAGCGCGGCGACATCCTGATCCTCCACACCGGCTACCACCGCTACTACGAGGGCAAGCCCCAGCAGGACCTCACGCGCTACTTCTGCATGCACCCCGGGGGCAAGCGGGAGCTGGCGCAGTGGATGCACGACATGCAGATCTCGTGGTGGGGCATCGACGCCGGGTCGGGGGACCACCCGATGAACACCACCATCCGCTACATGCGGCCGGACCTGACCGCGCGGTTCGAGGAGAAGGTGGGCCGGTCGGTGCGCGAGTACTTCGGCGAGTACGAGTACCGCCACCACAAGAGCGGCCGGCTCGTGAAGGAGGAGATCTTCCCGATGCACTACCTCGCCTTTCCCGAGGGGTGCATCCACGCCGAGAACGTCGGCGGCGACATCGAGCGCGTGCTCAACACCCGGTGCATCATCGGGGCGTTCCCGTGGCGGTTCGAGGGGGGCGAGGCC
>JAICGY010000032.1 GCA_025922915.1 Candidatus Methylomirabilota bacterium
GCAAACACGCGGCCGCCGAAGCCGCCCTCGAGCACGTTCTGCAGGAGGCGGTGGCCGAGCTTGGCCGGGCTGCGCGAGACGCCGAGGACCGCCACGCTCGACGGCGCGAACAGCGCGTCGAGCCCCGTCACCGGGTGGTCCGCCGGTCCACCACGCGCACGGCCTTGCCGGGCGGCCGCTCGATCGTCCCCGCCGCGCACAGCCGCACCTCGGGGCTCAGCGCCAGCAGGTCGTGGAGCTCGCGCCGGATGCGGCCGGCCACGGCGGGGTCGCAGCCCGCCTCCGTCTCCGCGACCACCGTCAGGCGCTCGCCGCCCGCGTCGGACTCGAGGACGACCTGGTACTCGGGTCCGACCCCGGCCTGGCGCAGCAGGACGACCTCGACCTGGCGCGGGTAGAAGTTCACGCCCTTGAAGACGATCATGTCGTCGGTGCGGCCGCGCAGGCGGTCCAGGCGCAGCATCGTGCGGCCGCAGTCGCAGCGCCCGCGCGCGACCACGCGCGTGAGGTCGTGCGTGCGGTAGCGGACGAGCGGCAGCCCCTGCCGCGTGAGCGTGGAGACGACCAGCTCGCCCTCGGCGCCGTCGGGCCGCGGAGCGCCCGTGACGGGGTCCACGATCTCGGCCACGTAGTGGTCCTCCCACACGTGGATGCCGGCCCGCGCCGCGCAGTCGATGCCGAGCCCCGGCCCGCCGGTCTCCGTCATCCCGATGATGTCGTGGGTCGTGATCGACAGCTCGCGCTCGATCCGCGCCCGCAGCTCGTCCGACCACATCTCGGAGCCGAGGATGCCCACGCGCAGCGCCAGCGCTTTCAGATCCAACCCCTCCTCGCGCGCCACCTCGATCAGGCGCAGCGGATAGGTGGCGATCGCGGTCAGGACGGTGGCGCGCAGGTCGCGCATGAGCCGCAGCTGGAGCGACGTGCGCCCGGCGCCGGTCGGGATCACCATGGCCCCCAGGCGCTCGGCACCGTAGTGGAAGCCGAAGCCACCCGTGAAGAGCCCGAAGGACGGCGTGATCTGGATCACGTCGTCCGCCGTCACGCCGGCGGCGACGTAGCAGCGGGCCATCACCTCGCCCCACTGCGCCACGTCGGCCGCCGTGCACGGGTTGAGGATCGGGTTGCCCGTGGTGCCGCTCGACATGTGGACGCGCCGGTAGCCCTCGGCGCCGCCGGCGGCGAGGCCGTACGGGTAGGCGTCGCGCAGCTCGTCCTTGGTCAGGAGCGGCAGCCGCGTCCAGTCCTCGGCCGAGCGCAGGTCCTGCGGCCGCGCGCCGCCGAGCCGCCGCGCCCACGCCGGCACGGCGAGCACGCGGGCCAGCGTGGCGCGCATGCGCTCGAGCTGCAGCCGCGCGAGGGGCTCGCGCTCCATCGCCTCCTGCGCGGGCTGGAACATCGGCGCCGCGGTCACGGAGCCACGCGGAGCACGCGGTCGTCGTCGGCCGCGGGCGAGCCCCGGCCGTCCCGGTTGCTGGTCGTCACGTAGAGGGCGCCGTCGGGCCCGGCGACGACGGCGCGCAGGCGGCCGTGGGTGCCGTCGAGCAGCGCCCGCGCGCCCGTGGGCCGGCCGTCCTCGCCGAGCGAGACCTCGAGCAGGCGCCGGCCGCGCAGCGCGGCCACGTACAGGCGGCCGTTCAGGATCGCGATGCCGGAGGGCGCCCAGGTGTCGCGCTCCGACTCGAGGATCGGATCGACGAACCGCTCGCGGTCCCGGGCCGACTCCGCCCGCCCCCGGACCTCCGGCCAGCCGTAGTTGGCGCCGGGCCGGATCAGGTTGACCTCGTCGTGGCCCGACGGCCCGTGCTCGGCGGCATAGAGGCGCCCCTGCGCGTCCCAGGCGAGGCCCTGGGGGTTGCGGTGGCCGAGCGACCACACCGGCGAGCCCGGGAACGGGTTGTCGCCGGGGACGCCGCCGTCCAGCTCGAGGCGGAGGATCTTGCCGGCGAGGCTCTCGCGCTGCTGCGCGAGCGCGGGGTCCGCGGCGTCGCCCATCGTGAGGTAGAGCCGGCCGTCCGGACCGAGCTTCACGCGGCAGCCGTCGTGGTTCCAGGCGCCCGGCATCTCGTCGAGGAGGACGCGCTCGTCGCCGGCGCGGCCGTCGCGCAGCGTGAGCCGGCTGAGCCGGTTGATGCGCTGGGGGCCGACGGTCCGGTTGACCAGCCGCCCCTCCGCCGCCGCGCGCGTGTAGCAGACGTAGAGGTGACCGTTCCGCGCGAACGCGGGGTCGAGCGCGAGCCCCATGAGCCCGCTCTCGCCGTCGGCGTACGCGGGCAGCGTCGCCACCGGCTGCGGGTCGAGGCGGCCGTCGCGCGCGACGCGGATGCGCCCGGGGCGCTCGGTCACGAAGAGCCGGCCGTCGGGCGCGAAGGCGAGCGCCCACGGCACCTCGAGCCCGGTCAGGACCGTCTCGACGCGCGCCTGGGCCCGCGGCCCCTCGCCCGGCGCCGGCGCCAGCCCGGCGGCCAGCGCGATCAGGAGCGCGACGCGGACCCCCCTCACGGCGCTTGCCCGTCCGCGACCGGCCACCCACCCTCGTCCTCCGGCGCGCCGGCGGGCGGCCGGATGTCGGACTCGATCTGCATGGCGTCGGCCAGCGTGTTGAGGGCGTTGAAGTGGTCCACGACGCCCAGGACCTCGAGGATCGCGGCCTCCGCGTCGCCCTCCGCGCGCAGCAGCGCGGCCTGGTACTCGATGGCGTAGCGGACGCCCGCGTTCATGGCCACGGCGAGGACGACGCGGCGCTTGTCGCGCGCGCCGAGGGCGCCCTCGCCCATCACCGCCTGCTCCTTCCGCCACGTGGCCTCGAGGTGGTGCGGGTTGCCGGCGAGCGCCCGCCAGAGCGCGGGCACCCCGCCGAGGGCGGGCCCGAGCGCGGCCTCGATCTCGGCCAGGAGCGCCCGCACCGGCGGCGGCGCCGACCGCGGGTCGACGAGGGCGA
Organism: Candidatus Methylomirabilota bacterium; assembly: GCA_025922915.1. GTDB lineage: Bacteria > Methylomirabilota > Methylomirabilia > Rokubacteriales > CSP1-6 > JAICGY01. The sequence continues at coordinate 2,942 of JAICGY010000032.1, forward strand.
CCAGCGCGCGGTCGGTGTCGAGCCGCTCGAGCAGCAGCGCGGCGGCGACCACGGCCAGGCACCGCGCGTGCTCGGTCACCGCCAGGAGCTCCGTCACGCCGACCTCGTCCACGCCGAGCCGCATCACGGCGGCCACGTGCGAGTCGATTCAGTAGTGGCACCCGTTGGCGGCGGAGACGGCGGTGGCGATGAGCTCGCGCTCGAGCGGCGTGAAGGCGCCGCGCTGCATCAGCGCGCGCGAGCGGTTCCAGCTCGCCTCGAGGTAGCCCGGGGCATGCGCCATGCAGCGCCAGATGTTCGACACCGCCGTCGCCCCGAAGACCTTCGCCTCCCGGCGCAGGACGGCGTCGAAGATCTCGCGCGCCTTGCCCCCGGCCGTGGCGGGGTCGACGAACCGGATGGTGCCGCGGCCCGGGCCGCCCGCCGTCACCGGACGGCCCGCGCCCACGCGGGGCTCTCCCAGCCCTCCTGGAAGAGCGCGCGCAGCTCCCGCAGCGTGAAGTCGCCGAGGCCGAGGTGGTCGAGCGCGCGCCCGCCCGTGAGGTCGCGCCCGAGCAGGGCGCCGAAGACGCCCAGCAGCCCGGAGACGGCGGGGGTGGGGACGCTCGCCGTGCGACCGGCGGACTCGAGCACGGTCAGCCCGAGCGCCGCGTCCTCCGTGACGTACCGGTGCTCGTGGGTCACGACCTCGCTCCAGAGCCCGCTCGCCTCGAGCCGCGCGCGCGCACCCGTCCCGTAGAGGCCCTCGGCCGCGCGCGCCTCGTCGTAGTAGGTCGCCAGCTCGTAGTGCGGCGCGGGGTAGCCCAGGCCCTGCCGCGAGGCCACGCGCTCGGCGTCCACGGCGTCGATGAGCCGCCGCGCGCTCGGCGAGGTGCCGGCGGCGTGGATGTCGAACGGCCCGCGATCGATCGCGGAGGCGTTGACGAGCACGAGCGGCGGGTGGATCACCGGCCCCGCGTTGGTCAGCGCGGCGTCCAGCACGTCGACGCACGGCCGGAGCGCCGGGAACAGCGGGCGCAGGCGGTCCAGCACCGCCGCCGTGCGCGTGGCGGGCAGGACGCCGACCGGCAGGTTCGCCGCGCGCACCGGGGCCGCCACCTCCGCCGGCCCCGTCTTGCGGGCCAGGTACGGCAGCGTCCCGATCTCCGCGAAGGCCAGCGGCAGCCGGCCGCCCGCGCGCGCGACGAGGCGCGCCATGACGTAGGCGCCCAGCGTGCCCGGCGTCAGCAGCACGATCTCCCGCCCGGTGAGCCGCTCGCCCAGCCGCTTGGCGAGGTCCTCGTGCGCGGTGGCCGGCAGCGGCACCACGACCACCTCGGCCTCCCGCAGCGCCTCGTCCAGGTCCGCGGTGGCCGCGTCCAGCCGCGCCCGCCCCTCCCGCTCCGGCGCGCGCAGCACGATGCCGCCCGCGCTCCGCACCTCGCCCAGGGCGGCCTCGGTCCGGCGCCAGAGCCGGACCCGGTGTCCGGCCAGCGCCAGGTCCGCCGCCGTCGCGTACCCGCCGTGCCCGCCTCCCAGAACTGCCACGTTCATGGATCCCACCTCGCGCGCGCCGCGCGCGTCACGTGATCACGCCGTCCCGCCGGAGCGCGGCCAGGCGCTCGGCCGGGTACTTCAGCAGGCCGCCCAGGACGGCCTCGGTGTGCTCGCCCAGCCGCGGCGGGGGCGCCACGGGCCGGTCCATCGCGCCGTCGACCTTGATCGGCGTGCCGAGCGTCGGCAGCCGCCCGTGGCGCGGATGGTCCATCTCGACCACCATGCGGCGGTGCTGGACCTGGGGATCGGCCAGCACGCGGTCGACGGTCTGGATCGGCGCCGCCGGGACGCCGGCCTCGTGCAGTTGCGCCAGCCACTCCGCCGACGGGCGCGCGCGGAAGACCGCCTCCACCAGCGGCATGAGCGCCTCGCGGTTCGCCACGCGGTCGCGGTTGGTCGCGAAGCGGGCGTCGGTCTCCCACTCCGGCCGCTCGACGGCCCGGCAGAACGCCCCCCAGAACTTCTCCGCGAAGACGGCGACGATCAGGTGGCCGTCGCGGGTGGGGAGGGCGCCGTAGGGCACGACCGACGTGTGGGCCGAGCCCATGGGGACGGGCACTCGGCCGTCCGTCCAGAAGTACTGGGCCAGGTAGGTCAGGAGCGAGACCTGGCAGTCGAGGAGCGAGAGGTCCACGTGGGCGCCCCGGCCCGTGCGCTCGCGCCGCAGGAGCGCGCCGGCGACGGCGAACGCGCCGAACATGCCCCCGGCAAGGTCGCCCATGGGCAGCCCCATCCGCACCGGCGGCCCCCCTTGCTCGCCGGTGATCGACATCGCGCCGCCCATGGCCTGCAGCGCCAGGTCGAACGCCGGCCACTCGCGGTACGGCCCGTCCTGGCCGTAGGCCGAGATCGAGCACATCACGAGGCGCGGGTTGGCGGCAGCGAGCGTGGCATAGCCGAGCCCGAGCCGGGCCATGACGCCGGGACGGAAGTTCTCCCAGACCACGTCCGCGTGGGCGACGAGGGCCAGGAACACGTCGCGGCCGGCCGGCGTCGTCACGTCGAGGGCCACCGAGCGCTTGCTCCGGTTGACGGCCAGGAAGTAGGCGCTGTCGCCGTCGGGCAGGAACGGCGGCCCCATCACGCGCATGGGGTCGCCGCCGTCCGGCGCCTCGACCTTGATGACCTCCGCGCCCATGTCGGCCAGCAGCAGCGAGCCGTAGGGCCCCGCCAGCATGCGGGAGAGATCGAGCACGCGGACGCCCTCGAAGAGGTTCACGCGGCCTCGCGCGCGGCCAGCGCCGCGTGGACGGCGGCCGGGGTGATGGGCAGCTCCCGGAACCGGACGCCGATGGCGTCGTGGACGGCGTTGGCGACGGCGGCGGAGACGGGGATGACGCCGGACTCGCCCAGCCCCTTGGCGCCGAACGGCCCCTCGGCGTCCACCGACTCGACGAAGCGGACGCGCAGCTCGGGCATATCGGCGGCCTTGAGGACCGCGTAGTCCATGAACGAGGCCGTCAGCACCTGGCCCTCCTCGACCACGAGGCGCTCGCTCAGCGCGTAGCCGAGCCCCATGTGGATCCCGCCGTGGATCTGCCCCTCGGCGGCCGGCGGATTGAGGGCGCGCCCCACGTCGTGGGCGGAGACCACCCGGCGCACCCGGATGACGCCCGTCGCCGCCTCCACGTCGAGGACGACGGCCTGGGCGGCGAACCCGTAAGCGGCCGAGACGTTGCCCCGGAGGTCCTTGTCGAGCATCGCCGTGGGAGGATCGTAGAACGCCTCGGCCACCAGCGTCTGGCCGCCCTCGCGCAGGTGGCCGGCCCGCGCCGCGCGGTCGTAGGGGATGCGGCGCGCGGGCGTCTCGCGCACGAACACCCAGCCGTCGCGGACGGCGAGCGCCTCGGCGGGCGCCTCCAGCTCCTCGCTCGCCATCTCGAGCAGGCGCGCGCGGAGCTTCTCGGCCGCCAGCCGGGCGGCGTTGCCGGCGATGAACGTCGTCCGGCTGGCGTGCACGCCGACGTCCCACGGCTTCACCGCCGTGTCGCTGTTGACGACCTCCACCCGCTCGAGCGGCACCCCGAGCGTCTCGGCCACGATCATCGCCAGCACCGTCTCCGACCCCTGGCCGATCTCGGTGGCGCCGGTGACGAGCGAGACCTTGCCGAAGTCGTCGAGCCGGACGATGGCGCCGCAGCCGTCCGACCGGTAGATGCGCGCGCCGCCCGCGACGTGGAACATGCCGGCGTAGCCCACGCCCCGCCGCCAGCCCGGCGCCGGCGCGGGCAGGGCGCCGCGCACGTCCTCGGCGACGGCCTCGAGGCACGCGCCCATCGCGCACGAGGTGATCGTGAAGCCCTGGGGGTTCGCGTCGCCCGGGCGGGTCGCGTTGCGCCGGCGCAGTTCGAGGCGGTCGAGGCCCAGGCGGTCGGCCACCTCGTCCATCTGGCTCTCCACGGCGAAGGTCGACTCGAGGTTGCCGTAGCCGCGCATCGAGCCCGAGTACGGGTTGTTCGTGTACGCGATCGTCGTGTCGAACCGCACGGCGGGCACGCGGTAGAGGCCGGCGACGGTGGCCAGCATCACGTAGGGCGTCGTCGAGCCCCACGACACGTAAGCGCCGTTGTCGATGACGACGTGGCAGTCGCGGGCGAGCAGCCGGCCGTCCGCGGCGGCGGCGGTGCGCAGCCGGATCCGGCACGGCTCGCGGGTGGGGCACGCGACGAACTCCTCCACCCGCTCGAACTCGATCTTCACGGGCCGGCGCGCGCGGCGCGCCAGGAGCGCGGCGATCACGTCGATCGGGTAGAGGTCGAGCCCCCGGCCGAAGTTGCCGCCCACGGGGGGCTGGATCACGCGCACGCGGTCGCCGCCGATGCCGAGGGCGTGGGCGAGATCGCGCTGGTAGAGGAAGGGCACCTGGGTCGTGGACCACATGGTGAGCCGGCCGTCGGCGTCCCAGTCGGCGACGGCGACCATCGTGCCCAGGCAGGCCGGCGTGACGAAGTTCAGCCGGAACTCGCCGTCCACCACGACGGCGGCCTCGGCCAGCGCGCCCTCGACGTCGCCGTGGCCGAACTGGTAGCGGAGGTCGGTGAGGTTGCCCGGCCGGTCCTCGTGGACGAGCGGGGCGCCGGGGCGCAGCGCCTCCAGCGGGTCGAACACGGCCGGCAGCTCCGCGTACTCGACCTCGATCAGCGCGAGCGCCTCCTCCGCGATGTCCGCCCGCTCGGCCGCCACCGCCGCCACCTCGTCGCGCACGCACCGCACCACGCCGGCCTTGAGGGCCGGCTGGTCCCGCACGAAGCCGAAGCGGTGAGGCGGCGCGTCGGCGCCGGTGAGGACGGCGAGGACGCCGGGCAGCGCCGCCGCCCGCGCCGTGTCGATGCGGACGATCCGGGCGTGCGGGTGGCGGGCGCGCAGGATCTTGCCGTGGGCCATCCGGGGCAGCGCCAGGTCGTGCAGGTAGCGCGTCCGCCCGGTGACCTTCTCGGCCCCGTCGCGCTTGGGGACCGCCCGGCCGATGACGTCGAGGGCCATCGCCTACGGGAGCGAGCCCACGCGCAGCCGCTCGTACAGGTGGCTCAGCATCTCGTCGACGGCCGCGCACGCCCACACCTGGAAGAACGGCGAGCCCTGCAGGGTCGCGAACTCGCGGTCGCCCCGCGCCCGCGCCTGCTCGGGCGTCTCGCCCGCCTGCGGGGCGGTCTGGACGCCGCGGATCCGGTCCTTGTGGTAGATGGCCGGGTACTCGACGTAGCGGTACAGGAGCTGGAAGTCCTCCGTGAAGAAGGCGGCGACGGGGATGGACTGGAAGGTCTGCCCGTCCTTCTCGTTGAGGAACTGCGCCATCAGGTCGGCGTTGGGCGACTCGGCGGGGTCGGGCCGCGGGCTGCGGCTGAACCGCTGCCCGTCGCGCGGGAAGATGCGGAGCTCCAGGCCGGCGGCGTCGGCGGCCCGGGCCAGGACGGGCACGTCACGGCGGCAGTCCGAGGACCACTCCTCGGAGATCACCAGCACCTTGGCGGGGCCGCCGGGCTGGGCGACGAGCCACAGCCAGGCCTCGGCCTGGGCGTCGGTGAGGTGCGCCGAGTCATAGGCGGCGCGCAGGGCCGCGCTCCAGTCGCGGCGGGCCCCACCCTGCGACGCCTCGCGCCCGAGGTTCTCGGGCGTCCCGACGTACTGCACGTACTGGTCGAACGTCATCCCCTGGGCGAACCGCTCGGGCGTCACCACGGACCGCGCTCCCTCCCGCGCTCGCGCGCTCAGAACTTCACCGGCTCCTTGTGCTCGCCGAACACGTCCTTCATCGCCTGGCAGATCTCGCCGAGCGTGGCGTAGGTCTTCACCGCCTCCACGAGGGGCTCCATGAGGTTGCCGGGACCGCGCGCCTCGTCGCGCAGCCGCCCGAGGGCGGCGTCCACGGCCGTCCCGTCCCGCTCGCGCCGCACGCGCGCGAGCTTGGCCAGCTGGGTCGCGGCCACCGCCGGGTCGAAGCCGTGCAGCACCACCTCGCGGTCCGCCTCGGCGGGGCGGTCGCCGGCGTGGCAGTTGACGGCCACCTTCGGGATCGCGCCCGAGGCCACCTGCAGCTCGAACCGGTAGGCCTGGCGCGCCACCTCGGCCTGGACGGCGCCCGTCCGCACCGCCTCCACGATGCCGCCCATCCGCTCGACCGCGGCGAGCTCCTCGAGGATGCGCGCCTCCATCTCGTTGGTCAGCGCCTCCACGAAGTACGAGCCGCCGAGGGGATCCACGGTGTCGGCGGCGCCCGACTCCTCGGCGCAGATCTGCATCGTGCGCAGCGCGATCAGCTGCGCCTTCGCCGACGGGATCGTGTAGGCCTCGTCGTAGGTGGGCAGCGCCATCGTCTGGGCGCCGGAGAGCGCGGCGGCCAGCGCGATGTAGGCGCCCCGGACGATGTTGTTCTCGGGCTCCTGCACGGTGAAGGCCGAGCCGCCGCCGCCGATGAGCGTGCGGAACATCCAGGATCTTGGATTCCGGGCGCCGAAGCGCTCGCGCAGCATCCGGGCGTACAGCCGGCGGCCCGCGCGGAACTTGGCGACCTCCTCGAAGATCTTGCCCCAGCAGGTGAAGTTGAACGACACGCGGGGCGCGAAGTCGTCCACGTCCATGCCGCGGGCGACCATCATCTCGATGTACGCGGCGGCGATGGCCAGCCCGTAGGCCATCTCCTGCGCGGTCGTGCAGCCCGCCTCCCGGATGTGGTAGCCGCAGACCGAGACGGGGTTCGAGCGCGGATAGCGCCGCGCCGAGTAGGCGATCAGGTCGCCGACGAGCCGGAGGGACGGCTCCACCGGGTAGATCCAGGTGCCGCGGGCGATGAACTCCTTGAGGATGTCGTTCTGGGGCGTGGTCACCACCCGGTCGCGCGCCGCCCCCTGGCGCTCGGCCACCGCGTAGTACATGGCGGTGATGGGCGCCGCCATCCCGTTGATGGTCAGCGAGACGCTCACGCGGTCGAGCGGGATGCCCGCGAACGCCTCCTCCATGTCGGCCAGCGTGTCGATGGCCATGCCGACGCGGCCCACCTCGCCCTCCGCGCGCGGATCGTCGGAGTCGAGGCCGAGCTGCGTCGGCAGGTCGAAGGCCACGTTGAGGGCGTCCTGGCCGTGGGCCATCAGGTACTTGAACCGCGCGTTCGTCTCCGCCGGCGTGCCGAAGCCGATGTACTGGCGCATCGTCCACAGGCGGTCGCGGTACATGCCGGGGTGGATCCCGCGGGTGAACGGGTACTCGCCCGGGCGCCCCAGGTCGCGCTCGACGTCGCGGCCGGCGAGATCCTCGGGACCGTACACGGGCTTGACCGGGATGCCGGCGTGCAGGATCACGTCTCTCATGCCGGGCTCCTTTGCCCCGCGTGGGGCGCGCCCACGCGCTCGATGAACCGCCGCACCGCCGCCGCGACCTCCGGCCCGCGCTCCTCGGGCGGCGCGTGCCCGACGTCGGGCAGCGCCAGCACCTCCGCCTGCGGCAGGGCCTCGCGCCAGCGCGGCAGGTGCGCGCCGAACGCCGGGTCCCTCGTCCCCCAGACGAGCAGCGCGGGGATCCCCGCCAGCCGGTCGCGCCGGCGCCAGAGCCCGTCGAGCCAGTCGCTCGCGCCCAGCAGCTCGCGCGCGTACGCCCACGTGGCGCCGGGATCGAGCGGCGCCCGGTACTGGGCGTGGATCGCGGCAGTGTAGCGCGTCCGGTCGCCCAGGGCCCGGCGCCAGAGGACATCCAGGGAAAAGGCCGTGCGCTCGTAGAGCAACCGGCCGAGCGGGCCGCCCAGGAGCCGGCCCGACCACTGCATCCGCCGGTCGCCCCGGAACGACCACATCCACGTGTTGCACAGGACGAGCGCCCGCACGCGCTCGGGATGCTCGAGCGCCCAGCCCAGGCCGATCGGCCCGCCGAAGTCGTGGACGACGAGCGTGACGTCGTCCAGCCCCAGCGTGTCGACCAGCGCGGCCAGGCGCGCCGCCTGGTCGGCGAGCCGGTACGACGCGCCGCGTGGGCGGTCGGACAGCCCGAAGCCCAGGTTGTCGGGCGCCACGCAGCGATGGGCGTCGCGGAGGCCGGCGATCAGGTGGCGGTAGAGAAAGGACCACGTCGGAGTGCCGTGCACCATGAGCACCGGCGCCCCCCGGCCCTCGTCGACGTAGTGCAGGCTGCCGCCGGGCACCGCCGCCCAGTGGGAGGCGAACGGGTAAGCGGCGCGATCCAGCCAGGCCGGCGCCGTCACGCCAGCTCCCCGCCCTGGAACGCCTTCACGATGTCGGGCAGCGGCGTGCCCATCGGGAAGACGCGCGCGACCCCGATCGCCCGCAGCGCGTCCACATCGGCCGGCGGCACGATGCCGCCGACGACGACCCTGACGTCGTCGGCGCCCCGGGCGCGCAGCCCCTCGAGCACGCGGCGCGCCAGCGGCACGTGGGCGCCGGAGAGGACGGAGAGCCCGACCACGTCCACGTCCTCCTGGATCGCCTCGCTGACGATCTCCTCCGGCGTCCGCTTCAGCCCCGTGTAGACGACCTCGACCCCGGCGTCGCGCAGGGCCTGGGCGACGACCTTGGCGCCGCGGTCGTGGCCGTCGAGCCCGGGCTTTGCGACCAGGACCTTCACGGGCGCGGCTCGAGGGTGACCAGCGTCCCGCGTACGCGCCCGCCCTCGACGGTGAGGCGCCCGAGCGAGATCGGCAGGCGGAAGCGCCGCGGCCCTGCGCTGCCGGGGTTGAAGAAGAGCACGCCGTCGCGCTCCTCCTGGCGCGGCGCGTGGCTGTGGCCGGCGATGACCGCGGCGAAGCCGGCCGCGCGCGGGTCGAGGTCCAGCTCCGCCAGGTCGTGGAGCACGTAGAGGAGCGCGTCGCCCACCTCCACCACCTCGGTCGCCGGCAGGTCGCGCGCCCACGCCGCGCGGTCGTTGTTGCCGCGGACGGCGGTGACCGGCGCCACCGTTTCCAGCCCGCGCAGCACGTCGGGCGAGCCGACGTCCCCGGCGTGGACGATGCGCTCGACGCCGCGCAGCGCCGCCACCGCCTCCGGGCGCAGCAGGCCGTGGGTGTCCGAGATCACGCCGATGGCGTGAACGCCGGCAGCCATCGCGGGTTGCCTTTCGAGTCGGGGTCGATCGCGAGCGGCACGAAGCGGACCGGCTGCCCGACGGCGACGCGCGCGGGGTCGGCGTCCAGCAGGACGGTGAAGATCCGGTGGCCGCCGACGGTGACGATGGCGAAGACGCGCGGCGCCGGGAAGCCGGCCGGCAGCCCGGTCTCCTGCACGGTGAAGCCGTGGACGGTGCCCTCGCGCGGCAGGTCCACCCACTCGACGCCGTCGGCGCCGCACTCGGGGCAGAACAGCCGCGGCGGCCACGCCGTGCGGTCGCAGCCCGTGCAGCGCGTGGTGGTGAGCCGCCCGTCGGCCAGGCCGGCGTAGAAGGCGGCCAGCCGCGTCTGCTCCGGGCTCTCGAGCGGGAACGGATCCACGGCCCGGAAGTAGCTCACGCCGTCTGCTCCCGCCCGGCCTCGCGCTCCCGCCGGAGCTGGCGGAGGAGCGCGCGCACCTTCTCCGTCTCGAACGCCTGGCGGCGCTCTCCGGCGTAGTCGAAGAACCCGCGCCCGGTCTTGGGGCCCAGCTCGTTCCGCGCGATCTTCTCCTCGACCAGCCGGGCCGGCGCGTAGCGCTCGTCGCCGGTGGCCGTCGCCATGTACCGGCTGGCGCGGTGGAGGATGTCCACCCCGCCCCAGTCGATGAACTCGAAGAGGCCCACCGTGGCGTAGCGGAAGCCCATGCCGGCCCGGAAGGCGCGGTCGACGTCCTCGGCGCTGGCCACGCCCTGCTCCACCAGGCGCACCGCCTCGTTCATGAGCACCACCTGCATGCGGGGGCCGATGAAGCCGGGCGCGTCACCGCAGCGCACGGCCGTCTTGCCGAGCCGGGCGAGCGTGTCGAGCGTCCGCTCCACCACGGCCGGGTCGGTCACGGGGCTCGGCACGACCTCCACGAGCGGGATGATGTGCGCGGGGTTGAGCCAGTGCGCGACCAGGAAGCGCTCGGGGCGCGCCACCGCGTCCATCAGGTGCGAGGGCGAGATCGTGGAGGAGGTCGAGGCGAGGGTCGCCCCGGGCGCCAGCACCGCCGACAGGCGCTTGAAGGTCTCGCGCTTGAGGTCCACCGACTCCGGCAGCGCCTCCTGGACGAGATCGCAGCCCTCGACCGCCGCCAGGCCCACCCGGTCCTCGAGCCGCGCGAGCGTGGCCGCGACGTCCCCCTGTCGGATCACGTCCTCCTCCGCCATCAGGCCGAGGTCGCGCGCGATCTCGGCCCGCGCGTCGGCGAGGACGCGTCCGGCCTCCGCGGCGGGACGCTCCTTGGCGTCGATCAGGCGGACGCGGCAGCCGCCCAGCGCGAAGGCCAGCGCGATCTGGCGGCCGATGCGCCCGGCCCCGAGGACGCCGACGACGAGGTCCATGCCGCCTCAGGCCGCCTCGCGGCCGTAGAGCATGACCACGTGCTCGCCCATGCCGCTGTTGTTGTGGGTCAGGCCGAGCGCGGCGTCCGGCACCTGCCGGGCGCCCGCCTCGTTCCGGAGCTGGACGAAGATCTCCGCGGCCTGGGCGACGCCCGTCGCGCCGAGCGGGTGGCCGCAGCCGATGAGGCCGCCGCGCGGGTTGACGACCACGTCGCCGCCGTAGTCGCTGCGCCCGGCCGCCACGAACGGCCCCGCCTCGCCCTTGGCGCAGAACCCGAGCTCCTCGTAGGCGATCAGCTCGGCGATGGCGAAGCAGTCGTGGACCTCGGCGACGTCCACGTCGGCGGCGGTGACGCCGGCCATCCGGTAGGCGGCGCCGGCCGCGCGCCGGAGCGCCGGCCAATGGGCGTAGTCCTCGTGCAGGGACGTCAGCTGGAAGCCGTCCAGCGCCTGCCCCGTCCCGCGGATCCAGACCGGCCGGTCGGTGAGGTCGCGGGCGCGGTCCTCGCTGGCCAGCACGACGGCGGCCGCGCCGTCGGTGATGGGCGAGCACATGAACAGGCGCAGCGGCGTGGAGATCATGCGCGAGCAGAGCACCTGGTCGAGCGTGGCGCCCTTGCCGAAGTGCGCGTTCGGGTTCTTGGACGCGTGGGTGTGGTTCTTCACGCCGACGAGTGCCAGCTGCTCCTCGGTCGTCCCGTACTCCGCCATGTGGCGCTGGGCGGCCAGCGCGAAGCACGGGGGCGCCGTGAGGCCGAACGCGGCCTCCCACTCGCGGTCCACGCCGGTGCCCATGTTGAGGATCGCCTCGTCGCCGCTCGGCTGGTTCAGCTTCTCCACCCCGAGGACCATGACGAGGTCGGCGAGCCCGGCGGCGATGAACGCGTACGCGTAGCGGATGCCCACCGTGCCCGACGCGCACATGTGCTCGGTGCGCGCGCTGAGCGCCCCCGGCCGGATGCCCAGCGCCTCGGCGGCGAGCGAGGAGATGTGGCTCTGAAACGCCGTGCGCTCCGGCATGACGGAGCCGACCACCAGCCCCTCGACGTCCCGCGGCTTCACGCCCGGCACCGCGTCGAAGCACGCCTTGCCCGCCTCCCAGATGAGGTCGCGGTACGACGCCTTGCGCACGCCGAACTTCGAGACCCCGGCGCCCACCAGCGCGACCTTCCTCATGACGACGCCTCCCCGGCCAGCCAGGCGGCGGCCTCGGCGAGGGTGCGGAACTCGTGGTCGGGCCCCCGGTCGTCGAGGGGGCGCTCGGCCTTGCGGTTGATCCACGCCACCGGGATGCCGAGGCGCCGGCACGGCTGCACGTCGTGGAAGTAGCTCTGGGCCACGTGCAGCCACGGCGCCGTGCCGATGAGCGCGCGGGCCGCCTCGAAGTGGGCGGGCGCGGGCTTGTAGGCGCCGACCTGCTGGGCGGTGATCACGAAGTCGACGCCGACCTTCAGGTGGCGCAGCGTGCCGGCCAGGAGATCGTCGTCCACGTTGGAGAGGATCGCCAGGCGGTGGCCGGCGTCCGCCATTCGACGGAGGGCGTCGTTCGTGTCCGGGAACGGGGGCCAGGACGGCAGGCTCTCCGGCAGGAAGCGCTCGCGTCCCGGCGCCAGCCTCCAGCCGAGGCGCCCGGCGACCGCGCGCGCCGTCAGCGCGAGGATCTCGCGGTAGGGGCGGTAGCGGTCGGCCTGCAGGGCGGGCTCCGCCTCGTGGTAGGCGGCCAGCACCGCCTCCCGCTCGAGCGCGACGCCGTCGGCCCGCGCGGCGGCGGCGAAGGCCTCGGCGATCCCGCGCTCCCAGTCGACGAGCGTGCCGTAGCAGTCGAACGTCAGCACGTCGAACCGCCGCCCGCCCGCGCCGGGCGCGCTCATGCGAAGGCCGCTCCCCGGTCCCAGTCGAGCTCGCGGCCGATGATCACGCGCAGGATCTCCGACGTGCCGCCGCCGGGCAGCAGGAAGCGCGCGTCGCGGAAGTAGCGCTGCACCGGGTACTCCATGGCCAGGCCGTAGGAGGCGTGGATCCGCGCGGCCTCGTCGGTCACCCGCACCGCGGTCTCCGAGGCGAAGAGCTTGGCCATCGCCGCCTCGCGGCCGATGGGCCGCCCGGCGTCCAGGCGCGCCGCCGCCTGGTACGTCATCAGCGTGGCCGCGTGGATCGACGTCAGCATGTCGGCGAGCTTGAAGCCGATGGCCTGGTGCTCGCCGATGGGCTTGCCGAAGGCCACGCGCTGCCGGGAGTACCCGAGGGCCGTCTCGTAGGCGGCGCGGGCCAGGCCGACCGAGAGCGCGGCCGTCATCACGCGGATCTCGGCGAGGATGGTGCCGATCTTCTCGACGCCGCCCGTCTCGCCGCCCAGCAGGTGGGTCTCCGGCACCTCGACGTCCTCCAGGAGGATCTCGCCCGTCTCCGACGCCCGCACGGCCATCTTGTCGATCTTCTTGCCCAGCCTGATGCCGGGCATCGCGGCCCGGTCCAGCAGGAAGAGGGCGATGCTCCTGAGCCCGCGCTCGCCCGACGTCTTGGCCGCCACGGTGAGCACGTCGGCCACCGGCGCGTTCGTCACCCAGGTCTTGCCGCCCCGCAGGACCCAGCGGTCGCCCCGCCGCTCGGCGCGCGTGGTGATGCCGGCCACGTCGGAGCCCGCGTCCGGCTCGGTGAGCGCGAACGTCGCGACCAGGTCCCCCCGGAGCGCGGGCACGAGGTAGCGCTGCCGGAGGTCGTCGCTCCCGTACTTGTACACGAAATAGGTGCCCATGAGCGACTGCATGGCGGCCGCGGCCGCCAGCGAGAGCGACCCCCGGGCCAGCTCCTCGGCGAACAGGCAGTAGGTGACCATGTCGGCGTCGGCGCCGCCGTACGCCTCGGGGTAGCGCAGGCCCAGCCAGCCGAGCGCGCCCAGGCGCTGGAAGAGGGCGCGGGGGAACTCCGCCCGCTCGTCCAGCGCGTCGGCCACGGGCGCCACCTCGGCGTCGACGAACCGCGCCACCGTGCGCCGGAACTGGTCCTGCTCGGGCGTCAGCGCGATCATGCGCCCTTCGGCGCGGCGGCCGCCGCGCGGCGCTCCGCCCGCAGCCGGCGCGTCGCGGCCTCGTCCACCGCGAGGTCGTCGTCCTCGCCGGCGAGCACGACACCGTAGTCCTCGCGCGCCACCGCGGGCGAGACGTACCCGTCCAGGACGTCCTCGAGCACGCGGGCCGGGTCGCGGGCGAGGGGGTCGCCGTAGCCGCCCGCGCCCGACTGCTGGAACGAGATGACGTCGCCGTACGCGAAGTCGCGCGCGGCCTTGCCGTGTACGACCTCCTCGCCCGCCCCCGGGTTGATCACCGTGCGCCCGAGCGCGCCGGGCCGGCCGCCGAAGAGCCCCCAGGGCGCGAAGCGCTGCCGGTCGGCCAGGTTCGTGAGCCGGCCCTCGTCGGCCAGGAAGCGCAGGTCGCGGCGGATGCCGCAGCCGCCCCGGAACTCGCCCGCGCCGGACGAGTCCGGGATCAGCTCGAACCGCTCGACGACGATCGGCTGGTTGGCCTCCTGCGCCTCCACCGGGATGTTGGAGGCGTTGAAGGCCCAGGCCATGCCCTCGCAGCCGTCGCGCGTGGCCCGCGCGCCGGTGCCCGAGAGCACCAGCTCGTAGGCGACGAACCGGCGCCCGCGGCCGCGGTCCCAGCCGCCGAAGGTCGGGTTGGCCATGTGCGAGGCGGCGGCCGCCACGCGGTCGGGCAGCGCGGGGGCCAGCGCGCCCAGCACGGACTCGAACACCCGGTAGCAGATGATTGCGCGCGGCCCGCCGCCCGCCGGCGGGCGCGGGTTCAGGAACGACCCCTCGGGCGCGGTCACGGCGATGGGCCGCAGCGCGCCCTCGTTCATCGGTCCGGTGGGGTCGGTGAGGCACTTCACCGCCGCGTAGGCGTACGAGCGCGTGTAGTTGATGTAGGAGTTCATGCCGGAGACGGTCTGCGGGCTCGAGCCCTCGTAGTCGATCTCGAGGGCGTCGCCCGCCACGCGCACGGTGACGGCCACCCGCAGGGGCGGCGTGCCGGGCCCGAAGTCGTCCATGAAGTCCTCGAAGGCGTAGACGCCGTCGGGGATGGCGCGGATCGCCGCCCGCATGCCGGCCTCCGTCCGGAC
>JAICGY010000033.1 GCA_025922915.1 Candidatus Methylomirabilota bacterium
GGCGAGCGCTCTCAGGATGAGCGCCGCCAGCCGGTTGCGCGCGGTCAGCGGCGCCGTCGGGATCACGCCGGGACGGGGGGCGGCCCGGGCGAGGCGGCGCCCCCGCCGAGGCCGCCGGCCGCCGGCGGCGCCGGCTCCGCCGCCGCCGGGCGCGCGGGCCTCGGGGGAAACCGCTCCACCCGGGTGCCCACGATGAGGTCGTGCAGCGCGCGCTTGTCGCGGCGCAGCGCGGCCATCAGGTAGCCGAAGCCGAGCGTGGCGGTGGAGGCCCAGTAGCCCAGGTAGCGGAGGAAGGAGGTTCCCAGGCGCAGCGGCTCGCCGGCGACGTCGACGACCCGCGCGCCCACCGCGAGCTTGCCCAGCGTCTGCCCGGCCACGGCGTGGAGCACGGTGGTGTAGGCGGCGGCGAACACCACCGTGAAGAACGCCGCGCTCGACTCGAACGCCGGGAGCGCCTTCACGCCGGCGCCGAACACCAGGGTGGCCACGACGCCGAACGACATCTGCACGAGCGCGAACACGATCAGGTCGATGGCCAGCGCGACCGCGCGCAGCCAGAAGCCGGCGGGCCGGGCGGCCTCCGTCATGGCGCGTATAATACGCCCATGATCTCGGTGCGGGACGGGCAAGAAAGGATCCTCGCCCTCCTCCCCGGCCCGGTCCCGCCCGAGCGGATCGTGGTCACGCGCGCGCTGGGCCGCGTCCTCGCCGAGGACGTCGTGGCGCCCTTCGACGTCCCGCCCGCGGACAACTCCGCGGTCGACGGCTACGCGGTCGGCAGCGGCGACGTCCCCCCCGCCGGCTGGCGCGAGCTCGACGTCGTCGGCGACCTCGCCGCGGGCGGCGTGTTCGCCGGCCGCCTGGCCGCCGGCCGGGCCCTGCGCATCATGACGGGCGCCCCCCTGCCCGCCGGCGCCGACACCGTGTACCCCCAGGAGATCGTCGAGCGCACGGGTGACCGGGTGCGCGTCGGCCCCATCGCGAAGGCGGCCAACGTGCGCTTCCGCGGCGAGGACGTGGAGGCGGGCGCGATCGTGGTCGAGACGGGCACGCTTCTGAGACCGCAGGAGATCGGGCTCGTGACCTCGCTGGGGCTCTGGCAGCTGGAGGTGCACCGGCGGCCGCGGGTGGCCCTGCTCTCCACGGGCGACGAGGTCGCCGAGCCCGGCACGGCGCGGCGGCCCGGCCAGATCTACGATGCCAACCGCTTCACCCTCCGCGGCTCGATCGAGCAGTGCGGCGGCGAGGTCCTCGATCTCGGCATCGTCCCCGACGACCGCGACGTGATGGCGGCGCGGCTCACGGATGCGAGCCGCGTGGCCGACGTCGTGGTCACCTCGGGCGGCGTGTCCGTCGGCGCCTACGACCTGGTGAAGGCGGTGCTCGCCGAGCTGGGCGCCATCGACTTCTGGCAGGTGGCGATGCAGCCGGGCCGGCCGCTGGCCTTCGGGCGGATCGGCCCCGCCGTGTTCTTCGGATTGCCCGGCAACCCGGTGGCGTCGCTCCTCACCTTCCTGCTCTTCGTGCGCCCGGCGCTCTACCGGCTGGGCGGGCGGCGCCGGCTCTTCCCCCCCGCCTGGCCGGCGCGGGCCGGCGAGCCGATGCGCAAGAAGACCGGCCGGCGCGAGTTCAAGCGCGGCATCCTGGCCTTCCGCGACGGCGGGTGGGAGGTCCGGACGACCGGACCGCAGGGCTCGGGCATCCTGTCGTCCATGGTGGCCGGGAACTGCCTGATCGTGCTCGAGGAGGAGCGGGGCGACGTCCAGGCCGGCGAGCTCGTGACCGTGGAGCCCTTCGTGGAGGCGTTCTGACGGCGACGTCCCGCCTCACCGTCGAGCTGGTCGACGCCGTCCGCGACGATTTCCGCGCCGTGCTGGGCGAGGCGCGCCGGCGTCTCCCCCATCTCGCCTACGCCGACGCCCGGCTCGAGGTGGTGGAGGGCAAGTCCGCCGCCGCCGAGAACGGCGCGCCCCGCGCGTCCGGCGACGATCAGGATCTCGCGCTCGGCGTGCGCGTGCTCGCCGGGGATCGTGCGATCGCCCCCGGCTGGCTCGGGCTCACGCTCGGCGCCGCCGACGCCGGCGCGCTTCCCGCGATCCTCCGGGACGCCCTGGCCCGCGCCCACCGGCGGGCCATCGCGAACGCCGAGGGCAAGGCCGCGGCGCGCGAGAAGCTGGGCCCGCTCGGGGCCTCGCTCGCCGACACGCGCCTGCACCCGGTCGGCATCCGCGAGGACCGCGTACCCGCCGTCTTTGCCGTCGATCCCCGGACGCTCCCGCTCGAGGCCATGGTGGCCTGCGCGACGGACGTCTCGCGCCGGGTGGCGGCGGCCGGCCCCGGGGTGGCCTACAACTGGGTCTCGACGCTCACCCGGCTGGCGCGCGAGCTGTTCGTGTCGAGCGAGGGCAGCTGCATCGACCAGTCGTTCGCGCTCACGCAGGGCGCGTGCGCCGTCGTCGGCGTGCACGGGCCGGTGAGCCAGGAGATCTACGACGTCGTCGGCCACCAGCGCGGGTGGGAGGTGCTCACGGACGGCATCGCGGATCCGCTCCTCGCCGCGCCGCCCTTCGTCGACTGGGCGCTCGCGCTGGCCCGCGACGCCGTGGAGCTCGCGCAGGCGCCGCCCTTGCCCACGGGAGACCGCGAGGCCGTGGTGGTGACGGACCCGCATTACAACACGCTGGTGGCCCACGAGATCGTGGGCCACCCCGTGGAGCTCGACCGCGCCCTCAAGATGGAGACGGCCTACGCCGGGCGCTCCTGGCTCCTCGCCAGCCTCGCCGATCACCAGCTCGGCAAGCCGATCGCCTCGCCTCTGGTCAGCGCGTTCTCGGACCCCGCACTGCCCGGCTACGGCCACTACGCCTACGACCACGAGGGCACGCCGGCCCGCCGGGTCGTCCACATCGACCAGGGGCGCTTCACCGGTTTCATGAACAGCCGGCAGACGGCCGCGATCTTCGGGGGCGCGCCCAACGGGCACTTCAAGGCCACGCACGCCTCGCTGGTGCCGCTGATCCGGATGTCGAGCACGGTGTTCGCCGGCGGCGACCGCGCGCCGGCGGACATCCTGGGCGAGGTCGACCGGGGCTGGTACCTGGCCGGCCACCGCATCCCGTCCATCGCCGAGAGCCGGGAGAACTTCCGGATCTCCGCCCGCAAGGTCTACGAGATCGTGAACGGGCGCCTGGGGCGGCTCTACCGCGACGGCGGCATCGCCGCCGACACGCGCGATTACCTCATGCAGGTGGACGCGGTGGGGTCGGACTTCCGGCTCTACCCGATCCCCAACTGCGGCAAGGGGCAACCGATGCAGACGAAGAAGCTCGGCAACGGCGGGCCGACGATGCGCAGCCGGGCCCGCGTCGTGGGAGGCTGACGTGCGCGGCGCGCTCGTGGCCCTGGTCACCGGCGGGGTCCTCCTCCTGGGCGCGGCGCCGGCGGCCCCGCCCGACCACCCCGTCGCCTTCATCTCCGTGGACGAGCTGCACGCCGCGCTGGCCCGCGGCACGAAGGCCGACATCATCGACGTCCGGACGCGGGAGGCGTACGAGGAGCTGCACATCGCGGGCGCGCGCTCGATCCCGCTCCGGACGGTGCAGGCGCGCGCGCGCGACATCCCGCGGACGGGTCTCGTCGTCCTCTACTGAACCTGCCCGCACGCGCTGGCCCGGGGGGCCAGCAACATCCTCTACGCGATGGGATGGCGGAACCACCGGGTGCTCGACGAGGGGCTGACCGGCTGGCACCAGAAGGGCTATCCGGTGGCGGGCACGAACCCGGGCGGGCGCCCCCGGCACTGATGCCGTCCACCGCCGAGCTGGCCCGGGCGGCGCGGATCGCCCTCGATCTCGCCCGCGCGCAGCCGGACGTGCGCGAGGCCGAGGCGTTCGTCGCCGCCAACGCGAGCCTGCTCGCCCGGCTGCACTACACGTCCCACATCCCCTGCAACGGCGTCGAGGAGCCCAAGTCCACGGAGTCCTTCGGCCTCGGGCTCCAGGTCGTCCTCGACGGTCCCGGGGGACCCCGCGTCGGCTTCGGCAGCGAGCCGAGCGATCTCTCGCCGGCCGGCGCCGCGCGGGCGCTCGACAAGGCGCGCCGGGCGGCCGTCCCCGATCCGGACTTCGAGTCGCTGCCCCGCCCGGACGGCTCGGGCCGGACGCTCGCCGGCTATCACGACCCCGCGCTCATGGCCGTCTCCGACGAGGCGCTGGTCGCCGCCGGCTGGACAGTCGTGACGGGGGCGTTGCGGACGTTCCTAGCCTCCTCCCGTCTCGCGGAGCGCGCGGCCGGCGACGATGCGCTCCGGGCGCTCGGGCTCATCGTGAGCGGCGACGTCGCGATGCTCCAGGAGCGCATCGCCATCGCGTCGAGCCACCTGCCCGGCGTGGAGACGGACGAGTCCACGCTGCTCACCGCCTTCGTCACCGCCATGGTCGAGGCGGCCGGGGCCAAGGGCTCCGGCGGGGCCGCGGCGACGCGCCTGGAGCACCTGACCGACGAGGCGGGGACGGAGGCGGCCCGGGCCGCGCTCGACGCGATCGGGGGCGAGCGCGTCCCGTCCGGGACCTACACCGTCGTCTTCGGCCGGCAGCCCGTGGCCGACCTGCTCGACAACCTCGTGCTCCCCGCCTGCCACGCCAGCGCGTTCTACGCCGCGAGCACGCCGTTCCTGGGACGGCTGGGGCAGCGCGTGGCGTCGCCCACGCTCTCCATCCACGACGACGGCGCGCAGCCCGGGCTCGTCGGCTCCAAGGGGATCACGTGCGAGGGCCTGCCCACGGGGCGGACCGACCTCCTGCGCCACGGGACCCTCGCCGGATGCCTGAGCAACTGGTACGAGTCGCGTCGCCTGCTGCGGGACCCGGCGCTTGCGCAGAAGCTCGGGAGCACGGGAGCCGCCGCGGCCGCCGCGCTGGTGCCGCGCAACGGCTTCCGCTTCGGCGGCGGCGGGGGCCGGATGTTCGACCGGCCGCCCGGGATCGCGGCCTCGAACGTGGTGGTGGAGGGCAGCGAGCCCGTCACGCGGGACGAGCTCCTCCGCCGCGTCGGTGACGGCCTCTACGTCGGGCGCATCTGGTACTGCTACGCGATCAACGGCCTGCGCGCCGGGGATTTCACCTGTACGGTCGTCGGCGATTCCTATATCATTCGCGGCGGCCGGCTGGCGGGTCCGCTGCGGCCGAACACGATCCGGATCAACGACAACATCGCCACGTTCCTGAACAACGTCGTCGCCGTGACGAAGGACGCGAAGCCCACGACCGTCTGGGCGGCCGACGCCGTCGTGTACGCGCCGGAGGTCGCCGTCGCCGGCGTCCGGGTGGACGCGATCGCCGAGTTCATGGAGGACCTGCCGTGATGGCCGACGCCCGGCTCGAAGCGATCGCGCGGGAGTGCCGCGTGCAGATTCTCCGGATGCTGACCCACGCCGGCTCCGGGCACCCCGGGGGGTCGCTCTCGGTGATCGACCTCCTCGTCGCGCTCTTCTTCGGACGGCTGCGGCACGACCCGAAGCGGCCCGACTGGCCCGACCGCGACCGCGTCGTGCTGTCGAAGGGCCACGCGGTGCCCGCGCTGTACGCCGTCATGGCCCGCGCCGGGTACTTCCCGGAGTCGCAGCTGATCACCCTCCGGAAGCTGGGCAGCCCGCTCCAGGGGCATCCCGACCGCACCGCGCTCCCCGGGGTAGAGGCGGCGACGGGCTCCCTGGGCCAGGGACTCTCGGTCGCCGTCGGCATGGCGCTGGGGCTGCGCACGGCGCGGTCGCCGGCCCGGGTGTACTGCATCCTGGGCGACGGCGAGATCCAGGAGGGCCAGGTCTGGGAGGCGGCGATGGCGGCGCCCAAGCTGGGCCGCCCCGCGCATCCCCTCGACAACCTCACCGTCATCCTCGACTACAACAAGATCCAGCTCGACGACTTCGTGACGAAGATCCTGGACCTCGAGCCCGTGGTGGCGAAGTGGCAGGCCTTCGGCTGGGCCGTGCTCGAGATCGACGGCCACGACGTCGCGCAGATCCGCAAGGCGCTCGACCAGGCCGAGGCCACGCGCGGCGTGCCGACCCTCGTCGTGGCCCACACCGTCAAGGGCAAGGCGGTCTCCTTCATGGAGAACAACCCGGAGTGGCACGGCAAGGCGCCGAAGCCCGAGGAGGCGATCGCGGCCGTCCGCGAGGTCCTCGCGGTCAGCGAGGCGGCCTGGGACGACTATCTCGCCACCGACCCCGCCACGCGCGCCATCGTGGACGAGCTCCGCGCGCTCGAGACACCGAGGTAGGACAAGGAGGACCCATGCCGGCCAAGGCCACCCGCGCCGCGTTCGGCGAGGCGCTGCTCGACCTCGGCGCCCGCGATCCGCGGATCGTCGCGCTCGACGCCGACCTCTCGAAGTCCACGATGACGGCCGCGTTCGCCCGGGCGTTTCCGGACCGCGCCTGGAACCTCGGCATCGCCGAGTCGAACATGATCGGCGTGGGCGCGGGGCTGGCCCTGACGGGCAAGGTCCCCTTCGTGTGCTCGTTCGCCTGCTTCGTGGTCGGGCGCTTCGAGACCATCCGCATCTCCGTCGCCTACACGAACGCGAACGTCAAGATCGTCGGCACCCACGCGGGCGTCGCGATCGGAGAGGACGGCTACAGCCAGATGGGGCTGGAGGACGTCGCCTGCATCCGCGCGCTGCCCAACGTCCTGGTCGTCCAGCCCGCCGACGAGGCGGAGACGAAGCAGGCGATCGCGTGGGCGGCCGAGCATCAGGGCCCCGTCTACTTGCGCCTCACGCGCCAGGCCGTGCCGCCCGTGTGCCCCCCCGGCTACCGCTTCCGTCCTGGACGCTGGCTGGCCCTCCGCCCCGGCCGCGACGTCACGCTGGTCGCCAGCGGCGGCCCCGTGTCCAACGCCCTGGAGGCGGCGAGACTCCTCGAGGCCGACGGCATCTCGGCCGAGGTGATCGACGCGGCGTCCATCAAGCCGCTCGACGAGGAGACGCTGGTCGCCTCCGCGTCGCGCACCCGGCACGTGGTGACCGTCGAGGACCACGCCATCGCGGGCGGGCTGGGCGGCGCGGTCGCGGAGACGCTCTCGGAGGTCCTGCCGACCCCGCTCAGGCGGCTGGGCGTGGTGGGCTTCGGCGAGTCCGGCGATCCCGCGGGGCTCTACGCCCGGCACGGGCTCGACGCGGCCGGCATCGCGGGCAGCGTCAAGAAGTTCCTCGGGCGGTAGGGCGATGCGCATCCACCGGCTCTACGCCGACGCCCACGGCGAGTCGCACTTCGAGGACGTCGAGGTCGAGTTCACCGAGGCCACGCGCGGGGGCCGGCTCTCTCCCCGGGGGCCGGCGACCGGGATCATCTTCCGCCAGGTGCCGGCCGATTACGACCTCGACTGGCATCCGGCGCCGCGCCGGCAGTACATCATCAACCTCGACGCGGGCGTGGAGCTGACGGCGAGCGACGGCGAGACCCGGCGCATCGGCGCCGGCGAGGTCGTCCTGGTGGAGGACACCTGGGGCAAGGGCCACCTCTCCCGGGCGCTCGAGGGTCGCCTCCGCCACTGCATCTTCGTCACCCTGGAGTGAGCGGGCGGCGGCCGCCCCCGGCGCCGTCAGAGCGCGCTCACCGCGTAGAGGACGCCGAAGGCGATCGACCCGGCCCCGGCGCCCGCGGCCAGCAGCCGCCGGGCCCGCCGCATCCGGAGCGCCAGCGAGACGGGGAATGCCAGCGCCGCCGTCAGCGCGGTCATGCCGACGATCGTGCCGAGCCCGAACACGCCCAGGTAGATCGCCGCGCCCGCCGGCGTCGGCACGGCGGTCAGCACGAGGAGGGCGACGGCGGCGGTCCCCGCCATGCCGTGCACGGCCCCGATCAGCATCGCCCGCGCCCCTCCGCCCGCGTCGCCGAGCGCGTCCAGGAGCCGGCGCGACGGGTGGACGTGGGGATGGCCGGACGCCGTGCCCGGCTCGTGGCGGTGGACGACCTCGCGGCCGCCGTGGTCGTGGTCGGCGACGAGGCGGTCGGCGGAGGCGAGGCCACGGAAGGCGTCGCGCAGGCGGATCGTCCCCAGCGTCACGAGCATGGCGGCGACCACGAGCTCGAGCCCGGTCTCGAGCGGCGCCGGCACCGTCCGCCGGAACGCGAGCACGAGCCCCCCGGCCGCCACGAGGGTCAGCGTGTGTCCCAGCCCCCAGGAGGCCCCGATCAGCGCCCCGGCGCGAAACCGCCGCTCGCGGGTGACGATCGTCGCCACCGCGACCAGGTGATCGGGATCCGTCGCGTGCTGCAGGCCGAGGACGAAGCCCAGCGCCACGGCGTGGACGAGCGTGTCCATCCCGGAGCCGCCCTCACTCCGACATCTTGAGGAGCAGGCCGGTCCGGCGCGCCCGCTCCACCGCCGCGTGGAAGGCCCAGTGCGCCAGGACCGCGTAGACGGCCGACAGCGCGAAGCCGGTGGCGACCGGCGCCGCGAACTCCGGCGCGAAGCCGAGGTGCGCGCGGTACGCGTCCAGGAAGTAGGTCAGCGGGATGGCCTTGGCCACCAGCGCCATCGGCGCGGGCAGCACGGACACGGGGTAGTAGATGCCGGCGAGCACGAGCACGAGGTTCACGCTGGCCCAGGCGAAGGCCTCCGCCCGCGTGCCGAAGATCGTCACCAGCGCGCAGACGAGGACGCCCACGATCCAGGCGGTGAGGAAGCAGCCGGCGAGGAAGGCCCCGACCACGGCGATGCCGGGGGCGCCGAGCGCGAACCCGAACGCCCAGCGCCCCAGCACGGCGAGCAGGACGAAGATGACCAGGCCGCGCGCGATGCCGACCAGCCAGGCGCCCACCGTCAGGTGGCGCACGCCGATGGGGGCCATGAACTGGTGCTTGACCGACTTCGACCAGACGTCGAGGAGCATCGCGTAGGCCACCTCGAGCTGGCAGACGTTGACGACGGACAGCGCGATGGTCCCCACGAGCACGAAGGCCGACTGCTCGGGCGTCAGCCCGAGGAAGCGCGTCATCAGCCCGATCGAGAGCACGCCCACGACGGGCCAGAACAGCAGCTCGAAGAAGAAGAACAGGTTGCGCACGCCCATCAGGGTGTTGCGGAGGACGACCGCCCAGACCGCCAGCGCCTCAGCGCGCAAGCTCAACGAACACCTCTTCCAGCTCGGGCTCTCGCACCTGGACGTTGCGGACGACCACGCCCTCGGCGTGGAAGGCCCGCAGCAGCTCGGGCAACCGCTTCTCGGCATCGTCCACCGTGCACGCCACCCAGCCGTCGCTCTCCTCGAGGCGCAGGACGCCCGGCGCTTCCGCCAGCCACGGAAGGCGCGGCGGGTCGAGCTTGAGGGCGATCACGTCGCCGAGGCGGATCTGGCGCTTGAGGTCGGCCGCCGTCCCGCGGGCGAGGATGCGCCCGTCCTTGATGAAGGCGATCTCGTCGCAGAGCTCCTCGGCCTCCCGCATGTAGTGGGTCGTGAGGACGATCGTCATCCCCCGCTCGCGCCGGAGGTCGGCGATGTGCTGCCGCACGCGCACGGAGACGTCGGGATCGAGCCCGAGCGTGGGCTCGTCGAGGAACAAGAGCTCCGGGTCGTTGACCAGGGCCTTGGCCAGCGCGACGCGCTGCTTGAGCCCCGTCGACAGCTCGTTGTACGGGGTGCGGCGGTACGCGGTCAGCTCGTACTGCTCGACGAGGGCATCGACACGGCGCGCGAGCGCGGCGCCGTGCAGCCCGTAGAGGCGGCCGTAGAAGGCCACGATCTCGGCGACGCGCAGGCTCCACAGGAACGAGGGACGGCCGCTCGCCATGTTGAGCCGGCGGCGGAGCGCGTTGGCGTCGCGGACGACGTCGAGCCCCAGCACGGTGGCCGTCCCCGCGTCGGGGACCAGCAGCGTGGCCAGGATCGACAGCAGCGTGGTCTTGCCGGCGCCGTTGGGTCCGAGGAGCCCGAAGATGACGGACCGGCCCACCGTCAGCGAGACGCCCTGCAGGGCCGGGGTGCGCCGGCGCCCCAGCCACCCCGCGCGGAACGTCTTCGCGACGTCGCGGGCATCGATGGCGAGCGTCGCGACCGGGGGAGGAGGTGCACCGGGGGACGACACGACTTGAATGGTAACATGCGGCGCATGGCGGGCTCCGGCGAGTGGCGCTGCGCGGCGGACGACCTGCCGCCCGGTCGCACGCTCACGCTTCGCCTCGCGTGTCGCGGCCGCGCCGTCGACGGATTCGTCGTCAACCACGGCGGCGTGGTGCGCGCGTGGATCAATCGGTGTCCGCACGTCGGCACGCCGCTCGACCTCTGGCCCAACGATTTCTACGCCGAGGACGGCCGCGCCCTCGTCTGCTCGACCCACGGCGCGCTGTTCGATCCCGTCACGGGCGCGTGCGTGGCCGGCCCCTGCGCGGGCGACGCGCTCGTGCCGCTGCCCGTCCGGCGCGAGGCCGGCTCGCTCGTGGTCCGCTGCCCCGCGTGAGAACCGGCGACCGCCGCCTCCGCGGCGGCCGGTGTCGATGACCGACCCCGCCCCGGCCGTCGAGGCCGCGAACGCCGGTTTCTACCGGGCGTTCGAGGCGCTGGATCTGGCGGCCATGGACCGTGTGTGGGCACACGGCGCGTACGTCAAGTGTGTCCACCCGGGCTGGCCCCTCCTGGTCGGGTGGGACGCGGTGCGCGCGTCGTGGGAGCAGATCTTCGCGAGCACCGCGGAGATGCGATTCACCGTGGCCGACGTGCGCGTGGCGAGCGTCGGCAATCTCGCCTGGGTCACCTGCACGGAGAACATCCTGTCCGAGGTCCGCGGCCGGGTCGGCGTCACCACGGTCCTGGCCACCAACGTCTTCGAGCGCGTCGACGGCCGCTGGCGTCTCGTCCACCACCACGCCTCGCACGTCCTCGCCGCCTCGCCGTGAGCCCGCGCGGCCGCGGGCCCGGCGTCGGGGCCGGCGCCGGGCGCTAGCGGAGACGGCTGTAGCGGGTGTGGGGGCTGTCGAAGCGCCGCGACCGACGGAGGCCCCACCGGTTCAGCTGGAACCAGACGAGCATGCTCAGGATGCGCAGCCCGTAGGCCACGGAGCCGCCGAAGCCGACGGAGGAGGCCTCGGGGAAATAGCGCGTCGGGACGGCGATCTCGGCGATGCGGAAGCCCGCTGCCACCGACTGCGCGATGATCTCCTGGTCGAACACGAACCCGTCCGAGTTGGCGGTGAAGTTGACGGTCTCCAGCACCTCGCGCCGGAAGGCGCGGTAGCCCGTGTGGTACTCCGAGAGCCGCAGTCCGAAGATCCGGTTCTCCACCCACGTCAGGGCGCGGTTGGCGGCGAACTTCCACCACGGCATCCCCTGGGCCAGCGCGGAGCCGGCCTTCAGCCGGGATCCGAGGACGACGTCGGCCTCGCCGCGCCCGATCGGGGCGATCATCTGCGGCACCAGGCGCGGATCGTACTGGTAGTCCGGGTGGACCATCACGACGATGTCGGCGCCGGCGCGCACGGCCTCGGTGTAGCAGGTCTTCTGGTTGGCGCCGTAGCCGTAGTTGCGGTCGTGCACGAAGATCTCGAGCCCGAGGTCGCGGGCGATCTCCAGCGTCTCGTCCGTGGAGCCGTCGTCCACGAGGATCACGAGGTTCACCGTGTCCTTGGGCAGCTCCTCGTAGGTGAGCCGCAGCGTCCGGCCCGCGTTGTAGGCGGGCATGACGACGACGACCTTCGGCCGGTCCGTCACGCCGGCCTCGCGAGCACGACGAACTGGTAGCCGAGCAGGCGGGGCAGCGCGCGGGCCGCCGCCGCGCTCGCGGCATGGGCGGCGTCGAGCAGCCGGCCGTGCAGCGGCGGCGGGGCCACCTGCGGGAGCGGTACCGGTGTCACGGTGGCGCGCTCGACGGTCAGGGCCGCGCCGGCCAGGAGCGCGCCCAGGGTCCGCCGGGTGAAGAAGCGCAGGTGCGTGCGGTCGAGGATGCCCCGGTCGGCGTACGTCCAGCGCCCGGCCAGCAGCGACAGCCGGATCCAGAGGTGCGCCACGTTCGGCACCGAGACGATCACGACGCCGCCCGGCGCGAGCGCGGGGACGAGCGCGGCGAGCGCCCGCCCGGGATCGCTCAGGTGCTCCAGCACGTCGGCGAACAGCATCGCGTCGAACGACCCCGGGAGAGCCGGCGCCTCCCGGTCCAGGTCGGCCACGATCATCCGCTCGCAGTGCTCGGCGCCGGCGGCCGCCAGCGCGGGGTCGGCCTCCACGGCGGTGACGCGCCAGCCCCGGGCGGTCAGGGGCCGGCTGAGGAGACCGTCGGCGGCCCCCACGTCGAGGAGCCGCCGGCCCCGCCCCTCGCCCAGCCAGCCCAGGATCACGGAGTGGCTGCTGTACGGATCGGGCTTCAGCGCGTAGCGGCGCTCCGCCAAGGCCGGCACGAAGGCCATCATCGGCGGCGCGGGCTCAATCGGCAAGATTCGTGTACAGCCAGCGACCGCCGCCGTGGGCGACGAGGTGGGCGGGGACGAGCGTCCGCACGACGCTGCGCTCGGGGTCGACCGTGGACAGCAGGAAGCAGCGTCGTGGCCGGGTCCAGGCCTCCTGCAGTCGCGCGGCGTCCCAGAACACGTCGCGGGCCTCGGGGAAGGTGGCGCCGAACGCCAGGTTGGACCGCACGCCGTGCACCACGTGCACCGGCCGGCGCACCGCGAGCAGCAGCGAGCCGCTCTTCTCGAGCGGGCCCTCGTGGACGATCACGTCGTCGGCGCCCAGTCGCCGCACGAGCGCCTCCGCCAGCGGGCGCAGCGACCGTCCCCGGGCGAACTGCGCCATCCCCTCGCCCGCGACGGGCAGGAACGCGATCATCGCGGCGAGCGCGACCCCCACCCCGGCCGCCGGCCACCGGCGCCAGGCGGCGAGGGCGAGGCCGATCGTCGCCAGCCCGAAGACGACCGTGCACTTCACGAGCACCGGCACGTAGGCGGCCGGGGGCAGGCCGGCGGCCGCCGGTGCCCGCGCGGCCAGTCCGGGGGTGGCGACGTCCACGCTGGCCAGCGGACCGTCGGGCACCGGCAGGCGGCCCGCGATCGCCAGCCCGGAGGCCGCGGCCGCCACCGCGAAGAGGACGAGCAGCGGCACCAGCAGGGCCCGCGGCGCGGGCGCGCCGGGCTCGGCCTCGATCGTCTCGTCCCACACGCGCGCCACCAGGAGCGCCAGCGCCGGAAATGCGGGCAGCGCGTGCTGGGACAGCTTGAAGGGCGAGAGCGTGAAGAACCCGATCACGAGGAGCGGCCAGATGGCGAACAGCAGCCAGAGCCGCTCGCGCGGCCCCCGCCAGGGCCGGCGCAGCGCGCGGGCGGCCGCCCACGGCAGCGCGAGGCTCCAGGGCAGGAACGCGGCGAGCGACACGCCGAGGAACTGCACGGCCCCCAGGGGCACGTCCTCGTCGGGGAAGACGCGCTGTCGCGTGAAGCTCAGGAGGTGGTCGTCGACGACGGTGTACCAGAGGAACCCCGGGTTGGCGGTCTCCACCGCCACGTACCAGGGCACGGCGACCAGCAGCAGGAGCCCGACGCCCCACCACGGCGCCCACATCCCGAGCGGCCGCTCGCGCGTCAGCCACAGGAACGCCGCCACCGCGGCGAGGGGGCCCAGGGCGCCGAGCACGTCCTTGCTGAGGGCGGCCAGGCCGAGCGCGGCGTAGAAGAGCGCCAGGCCCCGGCGACCGCCCCCGTTGTAGGTGACCGCGAAGCCCGCGTAGGCGAGGGTGATGCAGAGGATGAACGGCAGATCGGGCTCCACGAGCCGCCCGTAGACGAAGATGCCGAGGTTCGCGGCGACCATGAGGGCGGCGAGCAGCCCGACGCGCGCGTTGGCGAGGAGCACGCCCAGCCACGCCGTCGCCGCCGTGAGGCCGATGGCCGTGAGGGCGGGCCAGAGCCGCGCCGTCCACTCGCTCACCCCGCCCACCGCGAACCCGGCGGCCATGATCCAGTAGAGGACCGGCGGGTCGTCGAAGTAGGGCACGCCCTCGACGTGGGGCGTCAGCCAGTCCCCCGTCGACAGCATGGTTCGCGCGATGGCGGCGTGGAAGCCCTCGGGCGGGTCCAGGAACGGCGCCGCCCCCAGCCCGAGCAGGTACATCAGGCCGACGGCGAAGAGCGCCACGGCGACCGCGCCGACGTGCCGGCTCAGGTGACCTTGACGACGGCGTCGGCCGGCAGCCGGGCGAGGAAGTCGGCGAGCGCGCGCTCGAGGTAAGTCCGGTCGCGCGACTCCAGCGTCACCTTCACCTTGTAGTCGGGATTCGAGAACTCGGGGTACGAGCCGAGCTGCAGGAGCGGGAAGGCGGCGAGCAGGCCGTTCAGGTCGTCGGCGAGGCTGCCCTCCCCGATCCGCACGAACACGTTCCGCAGGTGGATCGGCTGGTCCCGGAAGCGCTCGCGGAGCGCGTCGAACTTGCGGCGGAAGATCTCGGGCACGCCGGGCAGCACGTGCACGTTGCGCATGACGATCGTCGGGAAGCGCAGCGCCTCGTCGGCCGCCAGCTCGGCCCCCTCCGGGATCTCCGCCATCTTCAGGTGCGTCTCGGTGAGGCGGTCGCCGTAGTGCCGCGAGAGCAGCGCGACGAGGGCCGGGTGGCGGACGACGGGAACGCCCATGGCCCGGGCCACACCCTCGATGGTGACGTCGTCGTGGGTCGGCCCCACCCCGCCCGAGGTGAACACCAGGTCGTGGTCGCGACTGAAGGCGGACACCTCGTCGGCGATGGCCGCCACCTCGTCCGGGATCACCACGATGCGGCGGACGTCGACGCCGAGCGCCCTGAGCTCGCGGCAGAGGTAGGCGGCGTTGGCGTCCTCGATCTTGCCGGAGAGGATCTCGTTGCCGACGAGGATGATGCCCGCCGTCTTCGGCATGCCGGGCCGATTCTACGACGGGTGCCGGACGCCGCAAAGCCGCGCGGACCCGGATGCTAGAATGCGCGTGCATGTCCCGCGCCCGCCGCGCCCTGCCATGACCGTTCCGAGCCCGATCGTCCTGGAGGGCTGGGCCCTCGTCCTGGGATCCTCCTCGGGCTTCGGCGCCGCGACCGCGCTCGCGCTGGCGCGTGCCGGTCTCGACGTCGTCGGCGTCCACCTGGACCGTAGGATTACGCTGCCGGAGGCCGAGCGCGTGGCGGACACGATCCGGGCTTCCGGCCGCGAGGCCCGCTTCTTCAACGTCAACGCGGCCGACCCGGCGCGCCGCGGCGAGGTGGCGGCCGAGATGGAGCGTCGTGTCGGGGCGGGCCGCCTGCGCGTGCTCCTCCACTCGCTGGCCTTCGGCACGCTGCGTCCCTTCGTGGCGGAGGCGAAGGAGGCGGTCACCGCCGCCCAGATGGCCATGACGGTCGACGTCATGGCCCACACGCTCGTCCACTGGACGCAGGAGGTCGTGGGCCGCGGGCTCATGGGGCGGGGCGGCCGGATCCTCGCGATGACCTCGTCGGGCGGCACGCGCGCCCTGCCGGCCTACGGCGCCGTCTCCGCCGCGAAGGCCGCGCTCGAGGCGCACGTGCGCCAGCTCGCGATGGAGCTGGCGCCGCGCGGGATCACGGTCAACGCGATCCGCGCCGGCGTGACCGACACGCCGGCCGCGCGCAAGATCCCCGGCTACGACGCCCTCGTCGAGAGCGCGCGGCGCCGCAACCCGTCGGGACGCCTCACCACCCCGGAGGACGTGGCCCGTGCCGTCGTCGTCCTCGCCCATCCCGACACGGCCTGGCTGACCGGGAACGTGATCGGCGTGGACGGGGGAGAAGACATCGTCGGGTGACGTATCTCCAGGCGGTGGTCCTCGGGCTCGTCCAGGGCCTGACCGAGTTCCTGCCCGTCTCCTCCTCGGGCCACCTGCTCCTGGTGCCGCACGTCTTCGGCTGGATCGATCAGGGGCTGGCGTTCGACGCGATGATCCACCTGGGCACGCTCGGCGCGCTCGTCGCCTGCTTCCGGCAGGAGCTGGTGGCGCTGGTCCAGGGCAGCCTGTCCCGGCGGCTGGCGCTCATGCTGATCGTGGCCACCGTGCCGGCCGGCGTGGCGGGGCTCCTGTTCGCGGGCAGCATCGAGCGCAACCTCCGCGCACCGCTCGTCGTCGCCATGTCCACGGCGGTCTGGGGCCTGGTGATGTGGGGCGCCGACCGGCGGGCCTCCCCGATGCCGCTGGGCGGCGACGATCCCCTCGACGGCGTCACGTGGCGGCAGGCCCTGACGATCGGCTTCGCCCAGGCGCTGGCCCTCGTGCCGGGCACTTCCCGGTCGGGGATCACGATCTCCGCCGGGCTCCTCGGCGGCCTCGACCGGGCGACGGCCGCGCGCTTCGCGTTCCTGCTCGGCATCCCGATCACCGCGGCCGCGGCCGGCCTCAAGACCCTCCAGATTCTGGGCGCCGGCCTCGACGCCGCCGGGCTGGGCCCCATGCTGGCCGGGCTCGCGGCCGCCTTCGCAAGCGGCTGGTTCGCCGCCTGGTTTCTCGTCCGCTACCTCAAGCGCCGCTCCCTCCTCCCCTTCGTCCTCTACCGCCTCGCCCTCGCCGCCCTCATCCTCGCCACCCTCGCCTGATCCCAGGGCCGCAGACCCCGCGTCCCGTTTCCTGGTCGGATGCTCGTGAGGCTCGAGGCTGGTGCACCGAGGCCGCCCCGGATAGCGGTCGAGTCCGAGGCTCCGCCGACGGAGCGGGGCGGGGATGGGGGCGCCCTCCCCGGAACCGTGGCTTCTGCGGGTCGAGGGAGCCGCCGACGATATCCTCGTGGCTCGGATGCTGCGCGGCGCGCGTCGCGGATAGCGTGTTCCGGGGAGGGCGCCCCCATCCCCGCCCCGCGGCGCCCGCACGACCCGCGGGCGCGCGCCCGCTACCCGGGACGGACGCGGTCGGGCACCGCCTTCGCGACGCCCGAGAGCAGGCGCTCGCGCGTCACGGGCTTGGCGAGCAGCACGTCGATGCCGCCCGTGTGGCCCTGCTCGAGCTCGTCGGCCCAGCCCGTGAGGAGGACGACGGGCACCGGCCGCCGGGCCTTGAGCTCGGCCGCCAGCGCGAGGCCCGTCATGCCCGGCATGCCCAGGTCGGTGATGACCAGGTCCACGGGCTCCCGCTCGAAGAGCTGGATCGCCTCGCGCCCGGACGCGGCGCTGAGGACCGTGTGCCCCGAGGCCGTCAGCATGGCGCGGATGACGTCCAGCACCTCCGGCTCGTCCTCCACCGCGAGCACGCGGAGCGGCTCCACCGACGGCAGGAACGCGGGCGGGCGGGCGGCCTCGGCGTCGATGGCCGGAAACGTCAGCGTGAACGTGGTGCCCGCGCCCTCGCGGCTCGCCACGGCGATGCTGCCCCGGTAGCGCTGCACGATCTCCTGGGCGAGGCTGAGGCCCAGGCCCGAGCCGCCCTCGCTTCCGCGCGTCGTGAAGAACGGCTCGAAGGCCAGCCGCTGCACCTCCGGGCTCATCCCGCGGCCGCTGTCGGTGATCGAGACGACGGCGCGGTCGCGCTCGCCCC